>DATCTE010000419.1:0-3839 GCA_036568085.1 Thiobacillus sp. | reverse complement strand
TTCCGGCTCCTGCGAACGGGCGTAGACGTCGGTGAGCTGGATGTTGCGGTAGCCGTTGTCGTTCATGGCGAAGCCGATGAAGATGTCCTCGGAATTGGTGAGGTCGTCGCCCAGTATCGGTTCGTAGCGGTCGAACACCATCGTCTTCAGCACGTCCCGCCGATAGGCGACGGCGCAGCCCACCGGATTGAGGATGCCGCCGAAGAAGGTCATCTGGCCAAGGTACACGAATTTCTGCAGGAAATAATACAGCACGTCGCGGTACATGTCGGTTATGCCGCGCTGCAGGTGGTGGAACCAGCCCACCCTGGGATAGATCGAGGCTTCGGGGTGCGCACCGAGGAAGGTCCTGAGGGCCTCCGTATCGAGCATGGCACGGCGGTCATGGTCGCGTAGCGGCAGCACGGTGCCGCAGGCGCTGGCGATGCCGGCACCCTTGTAGAGCTCCTCGACCACACGGTCGATGTAGTTGTCCGATTCCAGCACGGTGTCGCCGTCGAGTATGAACTGGACGTCGGAATCGAATTCGCGCGACTGGCGCTTCAGGGTCGGTGTCTTGCCGATCGAGTGCGCGCGCCGGATCGTGATCAGGTCCATGCCGTTCAGCGCGCAGAAGGTCTGGGCGTATTCGACCGTGCGGTCGCGGCTGCCGTCGTCGACCAGGATGATGCGCGTGGGCTTGCGGGTCTGGCGCGCCAGCGCGGCCAGGCACAGCGGAATGTTGCTTTCCTCGTTGAAGGCAGGAATCACCACGTCGACCGTTGCATCGCGCCAGTCTTCCGCCGGATTGGGAAGGGTCCTGTCCGGCCCGTGGGCCACGCCGATGAGGCTCAGCACCGTGTTCGGGCTGAGGATGAAGTAGGGAGTAGTGGCCATGGGTGCTTATTCTAGGCTGCGCGCAAACGCTGCGCGCGTTGTCTCTCGATCAGATCGTTCAGGGTGTCGCTTAACGTCCACACGGGCTCGAAGCCGGTCAGTGCGCGCAGCTTGTTGAGCACCGGGCGCCGGTGCGTGACGTCCTCGAACTCCTCGCCGTAGGCATCCTTGTAGGAAATGAACTGCATGGACGAGGTGCTGTGGGCGCTCTGCACGATCAGGCTGGCCAGGTCGCGAATGGAGATTTCCTGGTCGTTGCCGACGTTCACCACCTCGCCCCAGGCTTCCGGGCAGGCGGCGAGGCGGTCCAGTGCCACCACCGTGTCGCGCACATCGCAGAAGGAACGCGTCTGGTTGCCTTCGCCGTAGACGGTGAGCGGCTCGTTGTTGACCGCCTGCCTGACGAAACGGGGCACCACCATGCCGTAGTGGCCCACCTGGTTCGGCCCGATGGTGTTGAACAGCCGCGCGACCACGATATTCAGGCCGTATTTGCGCGCATAGGAAAAGGCGAGGAACTCGTCCGCCAGCTTGGTCACGGCATAGGCCCAGCGCAGACGGCCGGCGGACGGCAGCACAATGTAGTCGGTCTCCGCAAAGCTGCCGTTGGGATTGAAACCGTAGACCTCCGAGGTCGAGGCGATGACGACCTGCGGGTTCCAGCCGCCGTGGTGGATGGCGCGCAGGATGTGCTCGGTGCCGGTCATGTTGGTCGCCATCACGGCCACCGGGTCTTCCAGGACTTTTTTCACGCCGACGACCGCGGCGATGTGGTAGATGCGGTCGGCCCAGGCGACGGCCTTGTCGAGGCCGTTCCAGTGCAGGATGTCCGCCTCGGCAAAGCGGAAGGCGGGATTGCCGCGGAAGGGATCAATGTTCGCAAGGGAGCCGGTGCTCAGGTTGTCCACCACATAGACCTGGTCGCCCAGCGCCAGATGGTGTTCTGCCAGATGCGATCCGATGAACCCTGCGCCGCCCGTGATCAAAACATGCATATCGTGCACCTCTCCGAATTTTCGCCAGTCTCTGCCGAGCGATGAACAGGCCGTCTTGCGGCCAAAATTTAACTTCCAGTAAAAACAATGAGTTGTTTTGTTGTTATGAGGGCTCAGCCGATCATTGCCGTGCCCGCCTGGATAACAGCAAGGAGCGTACCAATTCGGGGCGTATCATGAATGGAACGTCACAAGGCACCTTTTGGGTGCATTTCCGTCCCTATGCATGGCGGCACCGGAAATTTTTGGCGCATGTTTGGGGCGGCGTTTTGGCGTGTCATCTGCCCATCACCAATCTTTCCTATGGTTAATCAAGTCCTGACGTTTTTTTTCCGTCGGTGGCACAGCCGTTGCTTGATGACGATCAAGCGGCATCCAAGGTCGCAGCCAGGTGGCGCGGCACTATCCGGTAGGGAGAACACTGCATGGTTTCGTCGGTTTTCGTGAAAGAAAAACAGGACGGGATGCCCGGGCCCTTGCATCGCCCGGTATGCCGCCAGTTGAAGGCGCACCAGACCGCGATGGCGGCGGTGCACATGCGCGACCTGTTCACGGCCGATCCGGCGCGCTTCGAGCGCTTTTCGCTGCAGGTGGGCGAGGTGCTGCTGGATTATTCGAAGAACCGCATCACCGACGAGACCATGAGCCTGCTGGTGCAGCTGGCCGAGGAGGCGGACGTGGCCGGCTGGCGCGAACGCATGTTCAGCGGCGACAGGATCAACAACACCGAGAATCGCGCCGTGCTGCATGTGGCCTTGCGCAACCGCAGCAACCAGCCGGTACGCGTCGACGGTGAGGACGTCATGCCGAAGGTGAACGCGGTGATCGGGCGCATGGGTGCCTTTGCCGAGCGGGTGCGCAGCGGGGAGTGGCGCGGCTATACCGGCGAGCGCATCACCGATGTCGTCAACATCGGCATCGGCGGATCCGATCTCGGCCCGCAGATGGTCTACCAGGCGTTGAAGCCCTACCGCCACCCGCGCCTGAAAGTGCATTTCATTTCCAACATCGATGGCGCGCACGTGAAGGAAGCGCTCGAAGCGCTGAATCCGGAAACGACGCTATTCATCGTGTCGTCCAAGACCTTCACCACACAGGAGACGATGACCAACGCACACTATGCGCGGGCGTGGTTCCTGGCACAGTCACAGGCAGACAAGCACATCGCGAGGCATTTCGTCGCAGTCTCGACCAACCGCGAGGCGGTGGAGGCGTTCGGCATCGACCCAACCCACATGTTCGAATTCTGGGACTGGGTGGGCGGGCGTTATTCGCTGTGGTCGGCGATCGGGCTGTCGATCGTGCTGGCGGTGGGGGCGGAGCGTTTTGTCGAGTTGCTGGAAGGCGCGCACGCCATGGACGAACATTTCCGCCATGCGCCGCTGGCTGCCAACATGCCGGTGATCCTGGCGCTGCTGGGCGTCTGGTACAACAACTTCTTCGGGGCCGAGTCGCACGCGATCCTGCCATATGACCATTACCTGCGCAGCCTGCCCGCCTACCTGGAACAGGCCGACATGGAATCGAACGGCAAGTCGGTCGACCGTGACGGCAACATCGTCGACTACCCCACCGGCGCGATCGTCTGGGGCGCCACCGGCATCAACGGCCAGCATGCGTTCTACCAGTTGCTGCACCAGGGCACCAAGATCATCCCGGCCGACTTCATCGTGTCGGTCGAGCCGCATACCGAACTGCAGGCACACCACGACATCCTGATCGCCAATTTCCTGGCGCAGACCGAGGCGCTGATGCGCGGCCGTACGCGCGAGGAAACCGTGCGTGAGTCGGGCGCATCGGGAAACGGCCAGTTCATCCAGCACAAGGTGTTCGAGGGCAATCACCCGAGCAACGCGTTTCTGGTGCAGAAGATCACGCCGCACGCACTGGGCATGCTGGTCGCCATGTATGAACACAAGATTTTTGTGCAAGGCGTAATCTGGAACCTGAATTCATACGACCAGTGGG
>DATCTE010000418.1:0-4220 GCA_036568085.1 Thiobacillus sp. | reverse complement strand
ACCGTATGCGCCTGAGTTGCCGAGCGCAGTAGTTTTTTAAACGGCGCCGGCTTCGTGTGCCTGTACGTCGGCATGATAGCTGCTGCGCACCATGGGGCCGCAGGCGGCATGGGTAAAGCCCATTTTTTGCGCCTCTTCTTCGAACATCTTAAATGTCTCTGGCGTGACATAGCGCGTAACCGGCAGGTGGCCGGTGGAGGGTTGCAGATACTGGCCCAGGGTGAGCATCTCCACATCGTGCGCGCGCAGGTCGCGCATCGCCTGCAGCACTTCATCGTCGGTTTCGCCCAGTCCCAGCATCAGGCCGGATTTGGTGACTGCCTGCGGATAGCGCGCCTTGAATTCCTGCAGCAGTTTCAGCGAGTGGGCGTAGTCGGCGCCGGGGCGCGCCAGCTTGTACAGGCGCGGCACGGTTTCCATATTGTGGTTCAGCACATCCGGCAGGGATTTGCCGAGTATCTCCAGTGCGATATCGAGACGGCCGCGGAAATCCGGTACCAGCGTTTCCAGTTTTGTATTTGGCGATGACGCGCGAATGGCGCTCAGGCAATCGACAAAATGTTGCGCGCCGCCATCGCGCAGGTCGTCGCGATCGACGCTGGTGATCACCACATATTTCAGCTTCAGCAGCGCGATGGAGCGCGCCAGATTGGCCGGCTCGTTCACATCCGGCGGCAGCGGTTTGCCGTGGCCCACGTCGCAGAACGGGCAGCGCCGCGTGCACAGGTCGCCGAGGATCATGAAGGTGGCGGTGCCGTGGCCGAAGCATTCGCCCAGATTGGGGCACGAGGCCTCCTCGCACACCGTGTGCAGCTGTGCTTCGCGCAGGATGCCCTTCAGGCGCGCGACGTTGGGTACATTGGGCGATTTCGCGCGGATCCACGATGGCAGGCGCATGCGCGGCTGCGGCACGATCTTGATCGGGATGCGCGCGGTTTTCGCGGCGCCTTTGTGCTGGATGGGGTCTGCCATAATGTGCTCGGAACAACGTTCAAACCGGATTTTAGCCTATGCGCCTGTTTACCCTGACCCTGCTGGCTGTGTGGGGTACTGCGACCCATGCCGCAACCGACTTCAGTGTGGATGCGGAAACCGGTTTGGCCAGTTGGCAAACCGAAACGGACGGCATCCAGGTGCGGCTGACCCAGATCAGCCCTGACCAGGCGCGGGCCTTTTATCAGGCGCGCGGGTTTTCCGCCGCCGACGCGGAACGCTATGCCAGCGAATGCGTCTTCATGACGGTGGTGCGCAACATTGGCGACACGCCGATCCGTCACCGGCTGGCTGACTGGCGCTACGTCTCCGCAGAGCAGCCGCCGCGCGCCATCCGCAGCAAGGCCGACTGGGAGCGCCTGTGGAAGCAGCAGGGCGTGACCGAGTCGGCGCGCATCGCCTTTACCTGGGCGCAGTTTCCCACCGTGCAGACCTTTGAGCCGGGCGACTGGAACCAGGGCATGACGACCTACAGCATGCCGCGCGGGGGGCAGTTCGACCCGCACTTCGCCTGGCACGCCGACGGAAAACTCCATAAAGGAACACTCGAACAGGTGAGGTGCGCAGATGAACATCCGTAGTCGAACGGCAGGTGCGGCGCTCGCCATGCTTTTGCTGCTGGCGCCCTGGACACGCGCCCTCGCGGCCGACCTTCCGCCCTTGTCCCACAGCCTCACGACGCAGCCTCCTCGCCCTGCACCCACGCTCCGGCTGAAAGATCTCGGCGGTACCGCCCACGATCTCGCGCAGCTCAAGGGCCGGGTGGTGCTGGTCAACTTCTGGGCCACCTGGTGCCCACCCTGCCGCCGCGAAATGCCGTCGATGGAACGCCTGTCGCAGGCGCTCAAGGGCGAAGCCTTCAGCGTGCTGGCGGTCGACGTGGGCGAGGATGGCGACACCATCGACGCCTTCACCAGCCAGTTCGACGCCACGCCGACCTTCCCCATCCTGCTCGATACCCAGAGCCGCGTCATGCAGGCATGGAAGGTGGCTGGCCTGCCGACCACCTTCCTGGTCGACAAACAGGGGCACATCGTCGCCAGCGCCATCGGCGGACGCGAGTTCGATCACCCCGAGATGGTCGAGGCGATCCGCGGATTGCTTAAGAAGTAGTCAGGCCTTGACCCAGACCTGGCCGGCTTCGACCTTCACCGGATAGGTCCGGATCGGCTCGTCGGCAGGCTCGCAGGTGGGCTGGCCGGTGGTGAGATCGAAGTAGCTACCGTGCAGCGAGCACTTGATCTTGCCGTCCTTGATGCAGCCGAGGTACAGCGAGTAATCCTCGTGGCTGCACATCTCGTCGACGACATAATGCGTGCCGTTCGAGTTGCAGAGCAATAGTTTCTTGCCGTCGACGACGACGCGCTTCATTTCGGCGGGCTTGAGTTCGTCGGCAGCGGCGATGGCAGTGAACTCGCCCATCACTTGACCCTTGCGACGGCCTTGCCGGAATCCAGCACGGCACGGATCTGCGCCGCCGCATCGGCCACGCTGGCGGCCTTGCCGACATGGTGCAGGATGATCGAGCCGGCCAGCACCAGAGAATCGTAGGTCGCGCCCTTGTCGCCTTTCAGCGCCAGGATGCCCGCTTCGGCGGCAGCATGCGCGGTGGCCTTGATATCGATCGCAGCGACGATCTCGTCCTCGCCCGCCTCGCCGGCGACTGAACCCGGCAGCGGCACCGCGCGCACCGGCTGGTCGATGCCGAGCCCCACCGGGTCGATGTTGGCTTCGACTTCGGCGCCGCGGTCATGGTAATGGAAATACTTGCCGGTCTGGCGCAGCGACGGGATCACCCCGCCCTCGACGCCGCGCACGATGCAGGCAGTGTCGAAGCCGGCCTCGCGCGCAAGATCAGCGTACACCGGCGGATACGGCTTGTGCACGTAGCCGGTGACGAAATGGGTCAGCTTTCTGCCGGCGATGGGCTTGGACAGCACTTCCACCGTGGTCAGCACCTGGCGCTTGATCATCTGCGCACGCAACGGGGTGAGGTTGTGCAGGCCGGGGTTGGACTGCGCCTGGTCGATGTAGGTCCAGCCCAGCGCGGGATCGGCCAGGCGCGCCGCGGCCTCCTCGGGCTTCAGATTGACGGGAACCCCGGCGGCCTCCAGCACGTGGCGCGCAGTCACGCCGTACTTGGGGCCGACCTTGTCGAGGCCGTGGCTGACCACGTGCACGCCGAACTCGGCCAGCAAAGGGCCGAGGAAGGGCGCGGCCGGCAGGCAGCGGTTGTAGCCGTCATAGGGATCGCCGATATCGACAACCTCGTCGACCGCCGCGGTGACGCGGCGGGTGGTTTCGAGCACCGCGTCGAGCACCCCGCGGTTTTCGTCCATCGTCTCGCGCTTCATGCGCAGGGCGATGAAGTAGATGCCCACCTGCACCGGGTCGATCACGTTGTCGATGATGGCCTTGGTGCCCAGATGCGCTTCGGTGCGGCTGATGTTCTTGGACAGGTCCGGACCGGTGGCGATGCGCTGGATGATCGAACGCATCAGCAGCTTGGGGTCGGACGGCAGGGTGTCGGTGCTCATGAATAACTCCATTAGAAGCTACAAGAATACTAATAGTCGACTAAATCAGTCAAGAATAGATCGCGTCCAGCAGGCGCTGGGCGAGCACCTGCTCCGCCTCAGGCAGGGGTATTGCCACGCCGAGATCGCGGCATTGCGTCACCCGCATCCCGGCGTAGCCGCAGGGGTTGATGGCGGCAAACGGCGCCAGGTCCATGTCGACGTTGAAGGCCAGGCCATGGTACGTGCAGCCATGCCTGACGCGCAGGCCGAGCGCCGCGATCTTGGCGCCATCGACATACACGCCGGGTGCACCGGCCAGCCGCGTGGCGGCCACGCCCTGCGCCGCCAGGAAGTCGATCACCGCCTGCTCCATGCGTGTCACCAGCTCGCGGATGCCATAGCCGCGGCGGCGCAGGTCGACCAGCACGTAGGCCACCACCTGCCCGGGGCCGTGGTAGGTGATCTGCCCGCCGCGGTCGATCGGTACCACCGGAATCCTGGTGGCGGCGATCAGGTGCTCGGGTTTTCCGGCCTGACCCTGGGTGTAGACGGGCGGATGCTCCAGCATCCAGATTTCATCCGCGGTATCGGGCGTGCGCCGCGCGGTGAAGTCCTGCATCGCCCGCCACGTCGGCTCGTACTCGACCCGCCCCAGGTGTCGAACGATCGCCTTCCCGCTCACCGCTTGCCGCTCACTGCTCGCCATCA
>DATCTE010000417.1:0-3052 GCA_036568085.1 Thiobacillus sp. | reverse complement strand
CGAGATAGTCGCCGACGCTCAGCGCGCGGCGCTCCGACAGGCCTTGGTTGTAGGCGTCCGAGCCGACGCTGTCGGTGTGGCCGACCACGTGCACGATGGAATTCGGATAGCGCTTGAGCACATTGGCGACCTTGTCCAGGGTCGGCGCGAACGAGGACTTGATTTCGGCGCGCGCGAAATCGAAGGACACTTCGCTGGAGATGTCGATCTTCAGGGTATCGTCCTTCAAACGCTGCACTTCGATTTCGTTCTGACGCTGTTCCTCGGCCAAGGCACGGTCGAATTCCTGTTCCTGCTTGTCCATGTAATTGCCGACCGCGGCGCCGGTCAGACCGCCGACCGCGGCGCCGACGAAGCGCCCGGAATCATCGTCCAGCTGATGACCGAGAATCGCGCCGGCGATGGCGCCGACGGCGGCGCCGGTCTTGGCGCGCTTGTTGGGGTCGTCGGCGGCACAGCCCGCCAGTGCGACAACGGCCGCGAGAACAACCATGTTGGTGAGATGCGGGTGTTTCATTCGGGTTTTCCTCCTGATTTCTTTCGACGTCTTGGTTTGCGCGGCTTGCCCGGTGTTGTTGCCTGGGCGGCTTTGGTCTTGCCGCCGGCGACCGCGCGTCCCGATTTGGTCCCGGGTTTGATCTGCGCCGTGTCGACAAGTTCGAAATCGACCTTGCGCTCGTCGAGATCCACGCGCACCACCCGCACGCGCACGGCGTCGGCCAGGCGATACATGGTGCCGCTGCGTTCGCCGCGCAGGCGATGGCCGGCCGGATCGAAGTGATAGTAGTCGTTCTTCAGCGCGGTCACATGCACCAGACCCTCGACGTAGATCTCCTTCAGCTCGACGAAGATACCGAACGAGGTCACGCTGCTGATGATGCCGTCGAACTCCTCGCCGACCTTGTCCATCATGTATTCGCACTTGAGCCAGTCGACGGCGTCGCGGGTCGCCTCGTCGGCGCGCCGCTCGGTGGTCGAACAGTGTTCGCCGAGCACCAGCATATCGCCGGTGGTGTAGCGGAAGCCGCCGCTGGAGCCGGTCTGGAGGACCCGGCCGAGCGCGCGCTTGATGAGGCCCTTGCCGGCCTTGGAGCGCACCACATGGCGGATGGCGCGGTGCACCAGCAGATCCGGATAACGGCGGATCGGCGAAGTGAAATGCAGATACTGATCCAGCGCCAGACCGAAATGGCCGACGTTTTCCGGGTTGTAGCGCGCCTGCGCCAGCGAACGCAGCATGACAGTCTGGATCAGATGCGCATCCGGGCGGGACTGCACCTTATCCAGCAGTTCCGCGTAATGCGCCGGCTCCGGCTTGTCGCCGCCGCGCAGCGACAGCCCGAGCTCCTTGAGGAATTCGCGCAGCGCGGTCAGCTTCTCGACCTTCGGGCCGGCGTGCACACGGAACAGCGTCGGCATTTTCTGTTTGGCGAGAAAACGCGCCGAGGCGACGTTCGCGGCGATCATGCACTCTTCGATGAGCTTGTGCGCGTCGTTGCGTTCCACCGGCACGATGCGTTCGATCTTGCGGTCGGCGCCGAACACGATGCGCGTTTCGGTGGTCTCGAAGTCGATCGCGCCGCGCTTGGTGCGTTCCTTGCGGAGCACCGCGTAGAGCCGATGCAGCTCCTCCAGATGCGGCACCAGTTCGGCGAGCTTCTTGCGCTCGGCGGGATCGCGTTCGACCAGCACCTTGGCGACCTGATCGTAGGTCAGCCGCGCATGCGAACGCATCAGGCCTTCCAGGAAGCGCGAGCGCGTGATGCGGCCGTCTTCGCTGATGTACATCTCGCAGACCATGCACAGACGGTCGACGTGGGGATTCAACGAACACAGGCCGTTGGAGAGGATCTCGGGCAGCATCGGGATGACACGCTCGGGGAAATACACCGAGTTGCCGCGCGCGAACGCCTCGCGGTCCAGCGCGGTATCCGGCTCGACGTAATGCGCGACGTCCGCGATCGCCACCAGCAGACGCCAGCCTTTGGCCTTGCGTTCGCAGAACACGGCGTCGTCGAAGTCGCGCGAGTCCACGCCGTCGATGGTGACCAGCGGCACCTTGCGCAGATCCTCGCGGCCTTGTTTGGAAGCTTCGGTGACCTCCGGCTTGAGACCGGCGATTTCGGCCTCGACCGGCGCCGGCCAGGCCAGCGGCAGCGCATGGCTGCGGATGGCGATATCGATCTCCATGCCCGGCGCCATGTGATCGCCCAGCACCTCGGCGACCTTGCCGATGGGCCGCGAATGGAAACTCGGCTGCTCGATGATGTCGACGGTGACGATCTGACCCTGGCGCGCATTGCCCTGGCCGTCGCCGGCGATGGAAATGTCCTGAGGTATGCGCTTGCTGTCAGGCACCACGAAACACACGCCGTTCTCGCAATAGAAACGGCCCACCACGCGATGGGTATTGCGCTCGATGACTTCGACGATGGCACCCTCGCGGCGGCCGCGCTGATCCAGACCGGTGACGCGCGCCACGGCGCGGTCGCCGTGGAACACCGTGCGCATCTGCCGCGGCGACAGGAACAGATCGTCGCCGCCCTCGTCCGGCACCAGAAAACCGAAGCCGTCCGGATGGGCGATGATGCGGCCGCGCACCAGATCGAGTTTCTCGACCAGGCCGTAACCGCGGCGGCGGTTGCGCACCACCTGACCGTCGCGTTCCATGGCGTTGAGGCGGCGGCGCAGGGCCTCCAGATCATCCTCTTCGGACAGCTGGAAACTTTCCGCAAGCTGTTCGCGCGTCAAGGGGACACCCTGATCCTTCAGGGTCTGCATGATCAGTTCCCGGCTCGGGATCGGGCGCGCGTACTTCTCCGCTTCCCGCTCGGCCAGCGGATCGGCCTGCTTCCAGGCCGGGGGTTTATTGCCGCGTTTTTTGCTCATAGGTATCCGTAGTATGTTCTTCGATATGCCGTCCGGGCTCGCGTTGACAAGGGCGGGGACGGCGGGTAAAGTGCGCGGCTCTCGGACTCAGGGTTTCGCCCGGGTCCGACCACCTGCCGAGGTGGCGGAATTGGTAGACGCACTAGTTTCAGGTACTAGCGGG
>DATCTE010000416.1:0-2742 GCA_036568085.1 Thiobacillus sp. | reverse complement strand
CAAGGCGAATCCGCAAACCGGCGCATTCGACATGCGTGCCGAGTTTGCCAACGCCGATGGCGCCCTGAAACCCGGGCAGTTCGTGCGCGTGGTCGTCGAAGGCGGCAAGTTGCCGGACGCGATTACCGTGCCGCAGCCCGCGGTGCAGGACGGCCCGACCGGCAAGTTTGTCTACGTTTCCACGCCCGGCGAGAAGGGCATGACCGTCGCGCTGCCGCACCCGGTCGAAGTCGGCGCGTGGGTGGGTGGCGATGAGCAAGACAAAGGGGCCGGCCGCTGGGTGATCAAGAGCGGCTTGAAGCCCGGCGACAAGGTCGTGGTCGACGGCATGGCACGGATTTTCTTCCCCGGTATGCCCATTGCGCCCTCGGAAGCGGGGGCGCCGTCGGACAAGGCTGTCGCTGCGCCGCCCGTGGCCGCGAAGAAATAAGGGGTCGCCATGTTTTCGCGTTACTTCATCGACCGGCCGATTTTCTCGGTGGTGGTCTCCATCCTCATTGTGCTCGCCGGCCTGCTGGCGATGCGCGTGCTGCCGATCGCGCAATATCCGGAGATTGCACCGCCCGTGGTCACGGTGCGTGCGGTCTACCCCGGCGCCTCGGCGACGGTGCTGGAACAGACCGTCGCGGCTCCGCTGGAAAATGCGATCAACGGCATCGAGGACATGATGTACATGAGCTCGACCTCGGCTTCGAACGGCGTCCTGGAAATCCAGGTCACCTTCGAGATCGGTTCCGATGTCGACAAGGCCGCGCTCAACGTCAACAACCGCGTCAAGCAGGCCGAGGCGCGGCTGCCAGAAGAAGTGCGTCGCCAGGGCGTGACGGTGGAAAAGGGGTCGTCCGCCTTCCTGCAGGTGCTCGCCTTCCTGTCGCCCGACGGCCGTTACGACGATCTCTACACCAGCAACTACGTCACGCTTAACGTGCTGGACCAGTTGAAGCGCATCCCCGGCACGACCAACGTGCAGATCTTCGGCGCCAAGGACTATGCCATGCGCATCTGGCTCAAGCCTGACCGCATGGCGCAGCTGGGTGTGACCGTGACCGATCTCACCCGTGCGATCAACGAGCAGAACGCCCAGTTCGCCCCCGGCAAGATCGGCCAGCCGCCGGTCGACAACGGCCAGGCGCTGGTGTATTCGCTCACGACCAAAGGGCGGCTTGCCGATCCGAAGGAGTTCGAGAATATCGTCGTGCGCGCCAATGCCGACGGTTCGGTGCTGTATTTGAAAGACGTCGCGCGGGTCGAGCTCGGCTCCAAGGATTACGACTTCGCGGGACTCTACAACGGCAAGCCGGCGACGCTGGTTGGAATTTTCCTGCAGCCTGGCGCCAACGCCCTCAAGGTGGGCGACGACGTGATCCGCACGGTCGAGGAACTGAAAAAGAAATTCCCGCCAGGCCTCGATTACGCCGTGCCCTACGACACCACCCGCTTTGTCGAGGTGTCGATCCGCGAGGTGGTGAAAACCCTGGGTGAGGCGATCCTGCTGGTGGTGCTGGTGGTGTTCCTCTTTCTGCAGAACTGGCGCGCGACGCTCATCCCCGTCCTCGCCGTGCCGGTCTCGCTGTTGGGTACCTTCGTCGGCCTGCTGCTGCTCGGCTATTCGATCAACACGCTGACGCTGTTCGGCATGGTGCTCGCCATCGGCATCGTGGTCGACGACGCCATCGTGGTGCTGGAGAACATCGAGCGCATCATCCACGAGCACAAGAAGACCCCGCGTGAGGCGGCACTGCTGGCGATGCGCGAAGTCACCGGCCCGGTGATCGCGATCGTACTGGTGCTGTGCGCGGTATTCATTCCCATCGCCTTCCTCGGCGGTCTGACCGGCGAACTGTATCGCCAGTTTGCGGCGACGATTGCGATTTCAGTGGTGATTTCCGGCCTCGTTGCGCTGACCCTGACGCCGGCACTGTGCGTCGCCCTGCTCAAGGGCGAGAAGCCGCACGAGCCAGGACGTTTTTTCCGGGTGTTCAACCGGGGCTTCGCGGGCATGACCCGGCATTACCAGGGGGGGGTGAAATTCCTCATGCGGCGTTCGCTCGTCGCGCTCTCGATTTATATCCTGATGATCGCCGCGGCCATCACCCTTTGGAAGTTCACGCCCGGCAGCTTGGTGCCGGACGAAGACCAGGGCTATTACATTAGCGCCGTGTACCTGCCGGACGGCTCGGCGCTTTCGCGGACCGAAGCGGTGGTCAAGCAGGTCGATGCGATCGTGCGCAAGGACCCTGCCGTCCAGCACGTGGTCGCCTTCGCCGGGCTCGATTTTCTCGGCGGCGGGTTCCGCAACAGTGCGGCGACCATCTTCGTCGCCGCGCGCCATTGGGACGAGCGCAAGAAGACCATCCAGCAGATGGTCGGCGAGATGATGGGCGAGACGTCGGGCATCCGCGAGGCCCTGGTGCTGGCATTTGCGCCGCCGCCGATTTTCGGCCTGGGCAATGCCGGAGGCTTCGAGTTCTACATCCAGAACAAGGGCGAGGGCGGCCCGCAAAAGCTGTCCCAGGTTGCCGACGCCTTTCTCGCCGCCGCGCGCCAGGACAAGCGGCTCGCGCAGGTGCTGACGCTGTGGCGGCCGCACGTGCCGCAGCTGTATGTCGACGTCGACCGCGAAAAGGCGAAGATGTTGGGCGTCAAGATCGATGACGTGTTCACGACCTTGTCGGCTACGCTGGGCTCGTATTACGTCAACGATTTCAACAAGTATGGCCGCACCTGGCAGGTGTTGATGGC
>DATCTE010000415.1:0-3552 GCA_036568085.1 Thiobacillus sp. | reverse complement strand
GTCCTCCTCGAACTCGCCGAAGGCGTCGGCAGGCTGCAGCTTGAGTTCGATGGTGTCGCCGACGGCCTTGCCTTCCAGTGCCTGTTCCACCAGCGGGAAAATATTGTCGTAGCCGCCATGCAGGTAGCTGACGGGTTCGTCGCTTTCCTCCAGCAGCTTGCCGTCCATATCCTTGACGATATAGGTGATGGTGACCACGGTATCCTTGCCAATATTCACTTGAGTTCCCCTTTGCTCATTAGAGCAACCAGTTGAAGCACTTCCGCCGCATGGCCGCGGCTGGAAACGCCGTACAGGGCGTGACGGATGACGCCCTGTTTGTCGATGATGAAAGTGGAGCGCACCACGCTCTTGCGCATGACGCCGTCCACTTCCTTGTCCTGCAGTACGCCATACGCCGCACTGGTGGCCTGTTCCTTGTCGGCCAGCAGCCGCACGCTGATGCCGTGCTTGTCGCGAAACTCGCCATGCTTGATGCAGTCGTCGCGTGAGACGCCCAACACGGCGGCGCCCGATTTGGCAAAGTCGTCTTCCAGCTCGGAAAACTCAATCGCTTCGGTCGTGCAACCCGGCGTGTCGTCGCGCACATAGAAATACAGCACGAGCGTCTTGCCCCGGAACTGGGACAGCTCGACGATATTCATGTCCGCGTCAGGATTGGAAAAATCCGGCGCCCGATCTCCTGCTTTCAGCATGCGTGACTCCGCCACGTGTCTTTCCGGCAGCATTCTAACAGCCCCTCCCGGGCGGCATCGTTATAATCGTTTTCATGACGAAAACCCTGCTCGGCGGCCTGAGCCCCACCCGTTTCCTGCGCGATGTCTGGCACAAGCGCCCGCTCCTGATCCGCAACGCCGTGCCCGGCTTCACCGGGCTCCTGTCGCCCGGCGAGATGCAGCAGCTGGCCTGCCGCGACGATGTTGAATCGCGTCTGATCCAGGGCAGCGGCACGCGCTGGCAGCTCGACCACGGCCCGTTCAGCAAAAGCGATTTCAAGCGCCTGCCCAAGACCGAGTGGACGCTGCTGGTGCAGTCGCTCAACCACGTCCTGCCCGAAGCCGACGCGCTGCTGGCGCGCTTCGATTTCATTCCGCATGCCCGCCTCGACGACCTGATGGTGAGCTATGCGGTACCCGGCGGCAGCGTGGGGCCGCATTTCGATTCGTACGACGTCTTCCTGCTGCAAGGCCAAGGGCGCCGCCGCTGGCAGATCAGCACGCAAACCGACCTGGCGCTCCTGGACGATGCGCCGCTGAAAATCCTGCGCCACTTCGAGGCTGAGGACGAATGGGTGCTCGGCCCCGGCGACATGCTCTATCTGCCGCCGCACGTCGCGCATTACGGCGTGGCCGAAGACGCCTGCACGACCTATTCGATCGGCTTCCGCGCGCCCACCACCGAGGAACTGGCGCAGGGCTTCCTGATGCATCTGCAGGACAGCGTCAAACCGGAAGGCCGCTACGCCGATCCCGATCTGCGTCTGCAGACGCATCCCGGCGAGATCGGCCGCGCGATGCTGGAGCAGATCGAAGGGATGATCGCCAAGATAAAGTGGAACCGGCGCGACGTCGCCGAGTTTGCCGGGCGCTACCTATCCGAGCCCAAGCCGAACGTGTTTTTCGACGCCCCGGAAGCGCCGCTCAGCCGTGCCGCCTTCATCAAGCAAGCAAGCAAAGCCGGCGTGGCACTCAATCCCAAATCGCGCCTGCTGTTCAGCGGCAAGCGCTTTTTCATCAACGGCGAGGCGTTCACGCCTGCGGCTGACGAGATCGCCGCGCTACGGCAACTGGCCGACCGACGCCATCTCGCACCCGCAAGGGGTACGCCGCCAGACGTTTATGACCTTCAGGGTGCTCGCCGTGCGGGCGGTCTTGGCACAGCACCGCCCTTGTCTGCCGCGTTGCGCGAGCGCCTTTACGACTGGTATGAAGCCGGCTGGCTGGAGATCGAGACCCCATGAATGCCTTTGAGACCCCATCCGAATTCCGTGCCGCATTCGATGCACTGCTGGCCGGCACGCACCGCCAGTTGCGCGTGTACGATCACGACCTGGGCCTGCTGGACATCGACGACGCGCCCCGCCTCGCGGCCCTGCGCGCGCTGTGCGTGGCCGGCGGTGGACGCCGCATCGAGCTTCTGCTCGATGACATCAGCCGCGTCGCACGCGACCATCCCCGCCTGATGCTGCTGCTGCGGGACTTCGGCCATGTCCTCGAAATTCGCCAGGCCGACCCCGACGCGCCGCGTCCCGATGAGGCGTTTGTGCTGGCCGACCGCCACGGCGTCCTGCTGCGCGCCGACAAGTCAGCGGTACACGGCACCCTGCACCCGGACGACCCCGGCAGTGCAACGGCGCTGCACCAAAGCTTCGAAGGTATGTGGCAACGCGCACCGGCGCAGGTTTCAGCGTCGACGCTGGGGTTGTGAGCTAGCGTCGTGCATCAGAAATATCGAAACATAAAACGGCGTCTTTTTCCGCATTGCGGCGTTGCTCGTCGTTGCCATAGACCGAACTATGTCGCCTCCTCGCGCCTTGCCCTGCGAAAAAATCCATCCGTTTTATTTTGTTCCCCTATTTCTGATTCACGACACTAGAGTCCGCTCAGCCAGTCCAGTTCGGGCTCGCTGAAGCCGGCCTTGCGACGCGCAGCCAGGTTGAACGGCGGCTTCAGGGGCGGTGCGTCGTAATCCACCAGCAACTGGCGGAACGTCGCTTCGGGCTCCAGGCCGCGCGCCGCGCACAGCCAGTTGAACCAGTGGCTGCCGATGGCGACGTGGCCGATCTCATCGCGTTCGATGATGGCCAGGATCTCGACCATGCGCGTGTCCTTCGCGGCCTTCAACTTGTCGACGATCAGCGGCGTAGCATCGAGTCCGCGTGCTTCCAGCACGCGCGGCACCAGTGCCATGCGCACCAGCGGATCGTGCGCAGTTTTCAGCGCCATATCCCACAGACCGTTATGCGCGGGGAAATCGCCATAGGCAAACCCCAGCGTCGCCAGATGCGTGTTCAGCAGTTCGAAGTGCTGCGCTTCCTCGTCCGCAACCGCGAGCCAGTCGGCGTAATACGCTGGCGGCATGCCGGCAAAGCGGTAGGCGGCGTCGAGCGCCAGGTTGATGGCATTGAATTCGATATGCACCAGCGCGTGGACCAGCGCCGCCCGCCCGGCCAGCGTATCAGTCCGGCGACGCGGCACCTGCTGAGGCGGAACCAGTTCAGGCTTTTCAGGCCGCCCGGGCTGGTCGACCGGGACGCGCAGTGCCTCTGTTGCAAGATCGATCCTGCCCGCCAGCCAGTCCGCCTGCAATGCATGCACGCAAGCCGTCTTGTCGGCCAGCTGACAGGCGCGCAGGCAGACAGCCAGTCGCTGCGGCAACCGGTCTAGCGCCGGTCCACCCACCGGATGCCCATCAGCGCGATGGCCAGGAAGATCAGCAGCGGCAGCACCGACACCCCCACCACCGGCCAGTCATTCAGCAAGCCGAGGTGGCCGAACAGCCGGCTCAGCAGATGGAAGCCGAGCCCGGCCAGGATGCCGATGAAAATCTTGC
>DATCTE010000414.1:0-3065 GCA_036568085.1 Thiobacillus sp. | reverse complement strand
CGGCATTGTCGGGGGCAGCGCGCTGGACGCCGCCAAGGCGATTGCCGGTCTGCTCAAACCGGGCAATTCGGTGATGGATCATCTGGAAGGCGTGGGACCAGAGCTGCCTTATGGCGGCCCTTCCACGCCATTCATTGCGGTACCGACCACCGCGGGCACCGGCTCGGAAGCGACCAAGAACGCCGTGTTGAGCGTTCAAGGTCCGGACGGCTTCAAGAAATCCTTCCGCGATGAAAAGCTGGTGGCCGAATATGCGCTGGTCGACCCTGACCTGTTGGCCACCTGTCCACCCGCCGTGATTGCGGCGAACGGCATGGATGCCTTCACCCAGTTGCTGGAGTCCTATGTCTCCAGCCGCGCCGCGCCGCTGACCGATTCGCTCGCCTGGGGCGGCATGAAGGCCGCACGGGACGGTCTGCTGGCCCTCTATGCGAATGCCGGCGACGCGGCCGCGCGCGGACGCATGGCCTACGCGGCGCTGGTCTCAGGGATCACGCTGGCGCAGGTCGGGCTCGGTTCGGTGCACGGCCTGGCCGCACCGCTGGGGGCATTTTTCCCGATTCCGCATGGCGTCGCATGCGGCACCCTGGTGGCGACGGCCACGCGCGTCAATATCGATGCAATGCACACGCGCGTGGCGAATCATCCGGCACTGGAAAAATACGCCCAGGTCGGTCGCCTGCTGAGCAGACAGGGCCAGCTGGACCAGGCTGCGGCACACGCTGCCCTGATCGACACGCTGGAAGCCTGGACACGCACCCTCCAGCTTCCGAGGCTGGCGCACTACGGCGTGACGCACGCCGACATTCCGCGCATCGTGGCCAACAGCCGCGGCAGCAGCATGAAGACCAACCCGGTGCACCTCGAAGACGGCGAAATCGCGGCCATTCTCGCCGCGCGAATCTGATCGCCGCGCTCAAGTTAGGTTGCTGACGTCCGCTATTTCTGCGACTTCGTTATCTGGAACGCAATCATGTCCGGCCTCCTCGTTTTCTTCGTCGTGCTCGCCGTCCCGGCCGTCTACGGCGTATTCATCTTCAACCAGCTGGTGACGCTGAAACACAATGTCGGCAAGGCCTGGTCGAATATCGACATCCTGCTCAAACAGCGCCACGACGAGCTGCCGAAGCTGGTCGAGACCTGCAAGCAATACATGCAGTTCGAACAGGACACACTGGAAAAGGTGATGCAGGCGCGGAGCCAGGTCGCTACCGCACGCGCGACGCAGAACATTCCCGCGCTGGGTCAGGCTGAAGGGGCACTGCGGCTGGGCTTGGGCAATCTGTTTGCCGTCGCCGAGGCCTATCCCGAGCTGAAGACCAACGAAACCTTCCAGCATCTGCAGGCGCGCATCACCGGGCTGGAGAACGCGATTGCCGACCGCCGCGAGTTCTACAACGACTCGGTCAACGTCAACAACGTGCGCGTGGAGCAATTCCCCGACACCGTCGTGGCGCGCCTGTTCGCATTCCGCCAGTTTCCGCTGCTGCGGTTTGCGGCCGAAGAGAAGAAGGACGTCGACCTGAAACAGCTATTCAATAGCTGATGCTCCCCGCGCGCTGGACCGACGAATGGCGGCATGACTACGCCAATCTCGCGCTGGGCGGCGGCAATCTGCTCATCCTGCTGCTCGGCTTCAAGCTGCAATCGGGCATCGGCTGGCAAATCAGCTTCGCGCTGATCGGCCTCACCAGCTTCTGGGCATGGTTTGCCAATCTCAAACGCTATCGCACCGTGGCGGACACGCCGACCTCGCGCATCGCCTCGGCGCCGCAGGGCTACGTCGAACTCGTCGGGCGCGGCCGGCAGCCGCCCGGAGATGGCCTGGTGAGCCCGGTAAACGGCCTGCCCTGCCTGTGGTACCGCTACCGCATCGAACGCAAGAACGGCGACCGCTGGGAATATGTCGAATCCGGCGTGTCGCATGACACCTTTGGCGTGGACGACGGCAGTGGAAGCGTGCTGATCGACCCCGAAGGCGCGGAAATCCTCACCTCGCACAAGCAGGTTTTAAACGCGGGGGGCTACCGCAAGACGGAGTGGACGCTGATCGAAGGCGAACCGATTTACGTCATCGGCGAGCACGTCACGCTGGGCGGACCCAACGCCGTGCTCGACAAGAAGGCCGACCTCGCCACCTTGCTGGCCGAATGGAAGCAGGACAAGACCGCCTTGCTGGCGCGCTTCGACGCCGACCGCGACGGCGAAATCAGCCTCGAGGAATGGGAGCGCGCACGCCAGGCCGCATCCGACGAAGTCGACCGCGCTCACCTTGATATCCGCATGAAAGACGGCATCCACCTTGTACGCAAGCCGTCGCATGGCCGCCCGTTCCTGGTTGCCAACCGCGAAGTCACCGCACTGGTGCGGCATTTTCGTCTGTGGAGCTGGGCGCATCTGGCGCTGATGGCGGGCGCGCTGCTGGGCCTGGTGCTGGTCGGACGCGCGGTCTGAACACCGCTTGCCCTGCGCGGCTTCCCGCCCTATAGTCAAGGCACGGAGGATGCATCATGAAACACCCCATACCCGAAACCCCGCCTGACTACGACCACACGCGCATCATCGAGCGTCCCGATGGCTTTTACTGGACCGACGCCGAGAGCGGCGAGGAATACGGTCCCTTCCCAAGCCTGCTGGACGCCGTACAGGACATGGAATACAACGCCGACAGCGACTACGAACCGGGCGAAACCGTGGCAGAAGCCGAAGATGAAATAGGCATTTCCGACTGGATCGACCCCGACACCGGCGATCCCGGTGAGGAGTCTCACCGCCCGGGAGAGTGAGTCCCGGTTAAGCCTGGCCGGGCAGCAGATTCCGCAGCCCGCGCCTCCCGCTCGAACAGATTATCGCGATACGGATTGCCGCCGCGCACCCACGCAAGCAGTCCGGCCAGCGGATACAGCACCAGCAGCAACACCCCCCAACGCTCGAACTGTCTCACGTGTGCACGCTCGTGGGCGCGTGTCGCCGTCAGGGCATAGAAGGACACGCCCACCACGACGTGTCCCAGCGTGAGTGCCGCAACCGGCCCACTGAAAGGAAAACCGCGCCGCAGCACCCAC
>DATCTE010000413.1:0-7392 GCA_036568085.1 Thiobacillus sp. | reverse complement strand
CGATAGCGCGCACCGTCGCCCTGTGCTGCCCGCCCCGGAAGACCACGCTCGCGTAGGACTGAAGTACGGGCAGGTGGACCAGGGCATGGTTCGCGATGGCGATTCCGGCTTTCGCCCATTGGGGACCATGGTGGCCCCATGCCTCATTGTTGAAGGCAAGGGACTGAACCTGGATACCGGCGGGAAGGCGAAATGCCACGACGTCAGTGAACTTACCGGATGGCTCGACAAAGAATACGAACGCTGAACCCAGCTGCGGACCGAACTTCTTGTCGAAGGTGTAGTTCGTGGTGGTCCAGATGGGTGCATCGGCTGCGGCGCCAGCCATAGGGCCCTTTGCCGCATAGTATGGAAACGAGGGGTCCCCGCTTTCATGCTCATCCAAGCATACGAAGCGGGCAGCCAGCTTATTCAGAGCGTCCGCCGCCAGAGCAAACGGCCGCGCTTTTCGCAGCGACGCCAGGTGGACCCCGAGCAGAGCCATCGGCACCCAGGCAACCAGGAAGCCCCAGCCCGTCATGGCAGCCGTGCGGCCGCTCAACTGAAAGGAGAAGACCACCGCCATGGTGAGGGTAAGGACCCACATGCCGGCGAAACCCTTCACCGATGGGATCAGGCCGGTTAGGAATACGCCATCGATGATCGAGGAGACTCGCTTTCTGGCCAGTTCGGCGCGGTACAAGCGCCGGACCTCCGCGCGGGAGAAGTCCAGCACTTCCTGGGTTGCCTTCTCGACCTGAGGGAGTATCGCGTAGAGTTCCTTGTCGCAGGCAGCCGCCAGCGCCTGACTCTTGGCCAAATCGTCGTTAAGCCGTATCCGCTGCTTTTCAAGATAGTTGGCACGCGCACCGGGCGCGGCTTGAGCCGCGCCAACCGCGGCCCCATTCTGACTTGCCATGCTGGTCCCCTAGGTTCCCCTGGCAGCATTATGGCTATTCGGGTTCTGGCCAACGTGTCCGTTGACTGCGAATTTTTCTCAGACCCCGCGACTCCTTGAACCTTGGCCAGCTTGTATAAGATCTTCCATCACAAGGGGTGAATGGGGAGCCGTCGGAATGTACAAGTTCGTCACCATCAGCGGAAACTGCGGCAGTGGCTACGACATCGCGCACTGCGAGCGCACCTCGAACGACATGCAGGCCAATGGCTTCGAACTCGTCCAGGTCTACCAGACCAACACCGCCGGCTGCTGCGGCCCGAACTCCAGCCTTGTGATGGTGTTCCGCCAGGGTGGCTGACGGCTTTCGGGCCGTCCTGGCACGCGCGGAGCCCCTGCCCGCCGGGCAGTTCATTCCCGGAGCGCATCACCCCCACTGTGACCGCCACGATCACCATCTGGTGAGGATAGGCGGCAGACCCCTTTGCCTGGGCTGCTTCTGTCTTTACACCGGCATTATCATGGGTTCGGTCGCGAGTTTCGCCTTGCGATGGGATCCCATGTCGATCGGCGTCTGGCTGCTGCTATGCGGACTGCTCGTATTCCCCACGGCCATGCAGCCCTGGGTTCAGAAGCGCAGCTACAAGATCTTCGCTCGGACGTCCCTCGGGTCAGGAGTGGCCCTGTACTGGATAGGACTGCTTGGCCGGGCGCCCTTGCTTACGGAAAATCCCGAAGCCATTGCGTGGGGCGTCGCCTGGTTCGCTCTTTGCGTGGCAATCCTGATGAAAGTAAGGCTGCGGCGCCTGGACGACCCATGCAGCCGTTGCCCCCTGGGTCGATTTCCGACTTGCGAATGGTACCTCCCAACATTGCTAGAAAGCCCTGCTAGTAACGGGTTTCGAGAGCTATGGGAACAACGACTTCCAGACACCGCTGACGAAAAGGCATAGCCCATGAAAGGTCTGCTCACCCCCTCACTGATGTTGTTCCTGCTGGCCACCAACGCCTCCGCCGCCGAGGGCGAAATCTGCCTGGCGGCCGCCACGCGGATCGACTCGATCAGCCAGAAAGCGGTGACCAACGACACCGTTTTCGACTGCCAAGCCGCCGGCAAGAAGACCATCCCGCAGCTTTACAAGGCCGGCTGGCGGGTGGTGGTGCTGATGCCGCAGGCGGTGATGGACGCCTCCGGCCCCATCGTGCGCACCAGCTGGACGATCGTGATCGAAAAGATCTGACATGGCCCAGCCGATGTTCTGGCGCTTGGGTCGCCTGGCGCTGTGCACCTGTGTGCTTTTGGTTGCCGGCTGTGGTCAGGCCCCGGCGCCCGAGGCGCCGGGCGCTGAGACCGTGCCGGCTCCATCCACTGAAGAAGCTCCCGGGGAGGCTACGGCAGTCGCAGACAGTGAGCCGCTTGCCGCTTCGTCGGACCCGCAAGCCCAAACCACCCAGTTCCCCGGCACCAACCCCCACCACCACGCCCTGGTCTTCGGCAACAGCGCCTACCCCCACGGCGACGCCCTCAGCGCCCCGGCCCGCGACGCCGCGCTGATGGCGCAGTCACTGCGCGCCCGCGGCTACCAGGTGCGGCTCAGCCTGGACCGCGACTACGCCGGCATGGTGGAAGACATCGAGGCCTTCGCGGCCACGTCGGAAGGCGCGCTGGTGCGGGTGCTGTACTTCGCCGGCCACGGCTTCGAGTTCGACAGCGAGAACTACCTGCTGCCGGTGGACCTGCCGGCGCCCATCGCCGCGTTGGACCGCGACCAGGTGCGCAGCCGCGGCCTGCCCCTGCATCGCCTGCTGGTGGACCTGGAAGCCGAAGGCGGCACCCTGGTGGGCATCATCGATGCCTGCCGCGTGCTGCCGGCGCGCGGCGCCGCGGATACGCCCACGCTGGGCGCGCAGCCGGTGCCCGAGGGCAGCATCCTGGCCTTCGCCACCGCGCCCGGCCAGGTGGCCATGGACAGCCTGCGCAGCTTCGGCGTGGACCAGGACCATTCGCCCTACACCTGGTACCTGGCCAACCACCTGCTGGCGCCGGAAACCAGGCGCTGGGACCAGGCCTTCCAGGCCACCTACGGCATCGTGCGCAACCAGACCCGCGGCCGCCAGGAACCCTGGACCAACTACAAGGTAAGCGCGGTGCCCGACATTGGCCCGGTGGCGGCGCAGGCTTCGGGCGGGCAGTCGGCCGCCAGCCCCTTTGGCATCAACCTGCGCCCCGAACGCCAGGCCGCCGCCCTGTACTGGCAGCGCGAGGCCGAGGCCATCTGGAAGCTGGCCCACGACGGCGCCACCACCGACCGCCAGCTGGCCCAACGCGCCGCCGACGGCGACGACACCGCCGCGCTGGCCGCCGTGTTCCGCGTGCCCGAAGACAAGCGCGACCCGGCGCCCCTGCTGCGCCTGCTGCAGCGCCCAGCCGACGCCGGCCATGCCCTGGCCCAGGAAGAAATCGGCACCCGGCTCTGGGCCGCCAAAGCCCACGACGCCCAGGACCGCAGCGCCAAGTACTGGTGGCAGCTGGCCTGTGCCAACGGACTGGGCAGCGCCTGCACGCGCCTGGCCATGGCTGGCGACGGCAACCCCGAAGAGAAAGCCCAGGCGATGGCGCAGGGGTTCGCGGAAATGTTCAGCGGCTTCAGCCAGGCCATGGAGGCCGACCTGCAGCAAACCAGCCCCGACAAGGAAACCGAACAATGACCCCACGCAAGAAAACCCTGGCCTGGCTGCTGGGCCTGGCCGCCCTGGTGGCGGTGGCCTTCCTGGCGGGCCGCTTCTACCCGCCGCCCGCGCCCACCGACACCGCCCAACTGCCCGCGGACGAAGACGCCCCGCCGCCCTGGGACTTCGAATGGCGCGACGGCGACGTGCGTGGCATCGACGTGCCTTCCCACGTGCGTGTAGGCAACCAGCGCGTGCCCATGCGCCACCTGTCTGACATGCAAAGCCAGCCGGGCGAAGAGAAAGTGGATTTCCTGCTGCGGGTGCGCACGCACCTGGTGGACTTCTCGCACGCCACCCGGCGCGAAGGCTGCGCCGAAATCTGCCAGGCCAGCGACGGCACCTACAGCGTACGCCTGACCACCAACGACGCCTCCCTGTTCTGCGCCGTGGCGCCGATCTGCCAGGCCGGCCACACCAGCGTGAACGAAGCGATCCACAGCCACTGCCCCCGCCGCAGCGGCATCCGCGCCAGCCTGGCCGACGAAGTGCTTTCCGGCGGCCAGCTGCGCAGGCGCCAGGCCATCAGTTCCTGCGACACGGATGCGTTTTCGCAGCTCGACTTCCGCGGGCGCCGGCCCGGGTGGCTGGCCGGGCGGATGGCGCTGCACCGGCACGAGGGGCCGGAGCAGGTTCAACGATTTGGCAACGCGATCAACGGATCGCCCCAGGAATCCGCCCCTTAGAAATCCAGACCATGGAACCAGTGGAGGACTTTCTAGGGGTCGGCGGCCGACCACCGACATAGTGGCCGGCAGCGTGATTCAGCCGAACCTACAGTTCGGGCGCTGTGACAGTGATGGTGGAGCCGATCGGCTCGAACCAAGTGCCCCGCCCTCGTTCAGACTTGGCTTCGTACAAGCTCAGGTCAACCCGGTGTGGGTCCATGATGAAATCGCCCTGACCATTCTTCTCACCGGTAAACCGGAAGTAGACAGTTGCGTGAGTCACCAGGTCGTAGCCGCTGCGCGCTGACTCCACCGCCCGGGCAATAGATTCATCTGAAAACTTGAGCTGGCAAATGGCGTCACCCATCTCCCCCCAATGCCGGAACGTATAGTTGATTCCCGCGGCGGACTGCTGATGATATAGACCCGACTGGCCGCAGTGTCCAAAACCCATTGTGATCGGAAATGCATCGTTGTCGAGGTTGTACTCCCAGATCATGGGATTCGTGTATTGAACCAGATCACCAACGGTTGACCCCGGAACTTTCGCAAGGACCTTGGGATCCGAAACGATGCCTATCCGGAAGTCCTGCACAGCTGCCAGCTCCTGAATTTTCGCTTTGACACGCGGCAATTCACTCGCCATCAAGTCCTTCCGTTGGAAAGCGTCAGTCGCCTGCGTGTAGCCGCCAATAAACGACTTGGCAAGATTCTCGTCAGATAGCTGGTCCTGAAGGCGCGATGCCATCAGCCAGTCGAGATCATCCTCAGTGAGCAACCGGTAACCGTCTGGCGAAGAAGGAAGATTCGCAGTACGGGCCTCTACTTGTGCCTTGTGCTTGGCGACGCGGTCATGAAGTTCGGTCTGTCCCTCTTCCGTAAGGGGAATGAAGTGCATGTCCAGCAAAAGATGTCGTAGCGATCTTCCGCTGGGCTGAAATTGCACATCCTTCGTGAAAAGCTCTTTCGATTCATCATGTAATACGAGCATGCCCTGGGCATCAACGGAGTAAGTCAAGTCAAAAGATTTGTCTGCCCGGTGGGCAATCAGTTCGGCCTCCCCGTCATCCAGCCGCAACTCAAGGTCCTTGGTTTCATCCACCCACTTCGTTTCGTGGTAGGGATACGCCGGATCGTCCTCGCTTGGACCCGACGAGCATGCAGTGACTGCAGCCACCAAAGCCGCAAGTACTATTGGGCGCCAGGGCAAGACGTTTAGGCTGGACTGCATTGGGGCATACCTTCTTGTGGACATGCCCTATCCTGCCTTTGGTCGGCGGCCGTTGGAGTACGAATATTTCTTGCCCCCCAAGGGACTCGGAACTGGATCGTGGGGGTTACCCTGGGGCGCTGCGCCCAAGCCTAATTGGAGGCCGTCACCCGCACGACGAACCCTTGCGCCTCCATCGACAGCGGCTGCTGCTCGATCACAAAAGCCCTGCGCTGGCATTGGCCTGGCCACCAGCCAGCGCCTAGCGCGAGGCCCGGGCGGTTGCCTGCGAGGAGAAGTCCACCCCAACGAAGGCGCCACCTTCACCCAGATCCTGATGGCCTGACCCCTATTCCGCCGGCAGCATCCGTACGCTGAATCCCTGCGCCTGCATGCTGCGCGCCATCTGCGCCACTTCCGCCCGGAGCCCACGGCGAACCACTACCGTGCGCCCCGCGCGCAGTTCGTCATAGGCCGAATCGGCCTTTTCGTTCAAGAAGATGCGCAGCGCCTCGAGCGACCGCGCCGGCTTGTCCCGCATCCGGTAGTGCGAGACCAGTTCCAGCACCATCACGACCGCGGCATCGCCGTCGTCCAACAGATCCCCATCCACGGCATTCCCCCAGGCAAGGCACCAAGCCTAGCCGAGCGAACACGCGCACAAACCGCGACAATTTCTCACCGCACCCCTGTGGGAGGGGCTTCAGTACCGATCACTCAAATCCGGTAATACTCCCGATACCACTCCACAAACTTCGCGACGCCCTCTTCCACCGGCACCACCGGCCGGTAGCCAACGTTGGCGATCAGGTCCGAAACATCCGCCTCGGTATCAGGCACATCCCCCGCCTGCAGCGGCAACATCTCCATCACCGCCTTCTTGCCCAGGCACTGTTCCAGCACCTCGATGTAACGCAGCAGCTCCACCGGCTGTTCGTTGCCGATGTTGTAGATACGATGCGGCGCCACGCCACTGCAGGCCGGGTCCGGCGCCATCGCGTCCCAGGACGGGTCGGCGGAAGGAATGGTGTCCAGCGCCCCCACCACGCCCTGCACGATGTCGTCCACGTAGGTGAAGCTGCGCTTGTGGTGGCCGTGGTTGAACACCTTGATCGGCTCGCCCGCCAGGATGGCCTTGGTGAACAGGAACAGCGCCATGTCCGGCCGGCCCCATGGCCCGTAGACCGTGAAAAAGCGCAGCCCCGTGCACGGAATGCCGTACAGGTGGGCATAGCTGTGCGCCATCTGTTCGTTGGCCTTCTTGGTGGCCGCGTACAGGGTGAGCGGGTGTTCGGTGGACTCGTGTTCCGAGAACGGCATCTTGCGGTTGGCGCCGTAGACCGAGCTGGTGGAGGCGTAGACCAGGTGCTCGACGCCGTGGTGCCGGCAGCCTTCCAGGATGTGCAGGAAGCCGGTGACGTTGCTGGAGACGTAGATGTGGGGGTTCTCGGCGGCGTAGCGGACGCCGGCCTGGGCCGCGAGGTGCACGACGCGCTGGGGTTTGTACTCGGCGAAGGCGGCTTCGACGGCGGCGCGGTCGGCGAGGTCGGCCGTAATGTGGGTGTAGCCGGGCAATCCGAGCAGGCGATCCAGCCGCGCCTGCTTCAGGGTCGGATCGTAGTAGTCATTGAGATTGTCGAAGCCGATGACCTCCTCGCCGCGCGCGAGGAGGAGCTGGGCGACGTGGGAGCCGATGAAGCCGGCGGTGCCGGTGACGAGTGTTCGCATCTGGGGGATCCGGTTGAGCTGTAGCAAGGGAACAGTTTGACGGAAATCCGGGCCGTTGCGGCAGGATCAGCGCATGCCATTGGCCAAGGCTTCGACCTCCGCGATGGCCGCGAGGACCTCGTCCCAAGCCGGGCGCCAATTGCCCAGATAACCCGCCGAAAGCATGGCTTCGTAGTCCT
>DATCTE010000412.1:0-2872 GCA_036568085.1 Thiobacillus sp. | reverse complement strand
GACGGCAGGATCGGGCAAGGGTGTGGCGGCTGAATAGGATGAACATCCCGCCAGCGCGATACCCAGGAGCGGCGCGATGACTGCAGCAAAAAGTCGATTCATGATGCGACCTCCTTTGCCTTGATTCGGCAGAACCAAAGCCTCGATGGAATCCGGAAGGCCTGCTGCGTGGGAGCCGCTGACTGCGCGAACCTCGCATGCGGCAGACCGGTCCGGCGGTTTACTGCTTCATCCCGTCCTTGCCCATGCTGTCCTTGGACATGGAATCCTTCGACATCGAATCCTTGCCCATGGTTTCCTTCTTCATGGCTTTCGTTTCTTTCTTGTGCATGGTGGATTTGCCCATCTCGTTCTTCTGCATGCTGTCCTTGGCCATGCCATTCTGCGACATGCTGTCCTTGCTCATGGAATCGGCTGCGAGGGCGCTGCCGCCGGCGGCGAAGAGGCCGAGGCACATCAGGGTTGCGATCATTTTGCTCATGGTGAACTCCTTGAATTGAGGTTGATTTAAAAAATTGGCATGAATGCCATGTTTCAGGACAGCCGAGCCGAACTCAGCTGCCGCCGAACCAGTTGTACCCCTGGTCTTCCCAATAGCCCCCGGGGTAGGTGTTGGTGACGAAGATCGCCTGGATGTGCTTCGGATTCTTGTAGCCGAGCTTGGTCGGCATGCGCAGCTTCATCGGAAAGCCGTAGCGCCGCGGCAGCGTCTGGCCGTCAAAGCTGAGCGCCAGTAGGGTCTGCGGGTGCAGCGCGGTCGGCATGTCGATGCTGGTGTAGTAGTCGTCGGCGCACTTGAAACCCACGTACCTGGCGTTGAGGTCGGCGCCCACCCGGCGCAGGAAAACCGAAAACGGCACCCCGCCCCACTTGCCGATGGCGCTCCAGCCTTCGACGCAGATGTGCCGCGTGATCTGCTCGGTTTGCGGCAGGGCGCGGAGCTCGGGCAGGGCCCAGGCGTGCCTGTCGGCCACCCGGCCGCTGACCTCCAGGCGGAAGGCACCGGCATCCACGTCCGGCGCCCTGTCCTCGTCATAGAAGGCGTTGAACGGGAACGGCCGGGTGATCATGGATTCCGGGTAGGTCGGCGCCAGCCGCCTGGGGTCGAACAGCCAGGCCTGAACCTGGTCGTTGAGGCGCGAGACCTTCATCAATGCCTGCTCGGCGCTCGCCTCGTCGGTGATCGAGCAGCCGGTCAGCAGGGACAGGCCGCCGAGCGTGAGCGTGCGCTGCATGAAGAGGCGGCGGGCCGGCTGTTCAAGGCGACCCAGCGCTTCCTTCACGAGCGCGTCGCCACCCACCAGGGGAGATTGCTTGATCATCGTTTTTCCTTATCGGCCGAACGTCATGGCGCGCAGGGTGCGCGGCACCCGCGCCACCATGGCGAGGTGGACCGCAACGAACCCCACCAGCGCCGCCATCGCGAAAAAGTGCACGCGCCGGGCCGGCTCGTAGCCGCCCAGCAGTTCGCGCAGCAGGGGGAACTGCACGGATTTCCACAGCACCAGGCCCGACAGCACCAGCAGCACGCTGTCCGCCATGACGAACAGGTAGGCCAGGCGCTGCACGCTGTTGTAGCGGCGCGGATCCGCGTGCGACAGGTGCCCGCGCAGGGCGGCATGCAGATCGGCCATGAGCGCGCGCGGCGACAGCGGGAAGAATTGTTTCCCCAGGCGGCCGCTGCCGGCGTTGAGCAGCAGGTAGGCGAGGCCATTGACGACCAGCAGCCACATGGCGGCAAAGTGCCACTGCAGCGCGCCCCCGAGCCAGCCGCCAAGGGTGAGGCTGTCGGCGAAACGGAAATCGAACAGCGGCGTGGCGTCGTAGATGCGCCAGCCGCTCGTTGCCAGGATCACGACCGCCAGGGCGTTCAGCCAGTGCGTGAGGCGCAGCCACAGCGGATGGATGGCGCGGCCGTCGTCAGTCACCAGGGGTTCCATGATCGTGTCCATGAGCCGGCCTCATGCGCCCGGGCAGGATGCGGCGCGCACGGCCTGCAGCACCGCGCCGGATCGCTCGTCCTGCACGAACGCGACGCTCTCCAGGCGATTGCGCTGCCAGGCCGCCGGCAGCCTGATCTCGCGTCGGATCTCTGCCTTGCCTCTGTTCAGGCGGAAGGGCCCGAGCCACGCGCGCACGACGTGGTCATGCGTCAGCGTCGCATCCTTGTTCTCGCCGGCCATGACCTTCGTGACCAGGCCGTTCTCGGCGACCGCCAGGTACAACACGGCCGCGTCGCTGCCCGCAGGGGCGGTCGCCACGGCGTCCAGGGTCAGGACGCCGTCTGCCGAGATGGCGGTGTGCAAGCGGATCGCAGCGGAGGCCGGCCTTGCATTGACCGCGCGCACCCTGTCGCGCAGGGAGCGTTGCCCCGGCTGGATTTCGGAGCCGGCGACGAAGAACTGCGGCGTGTAGACCGTCCGCTGGTGATTGGCCTGCACCAGCCAGTCCTGGCGCTGCGCGAAGCGGTCCTGTGCGAAACGGTCGGTCCAGCCCAGGCGGTCCCAGTAGCCGACATGCAGGGCCAGCGGCACGACCTCGGCGGCGGCATCCAGGCTGTCCGCCAGGTGGCTGAGCTGCCGGTCTGCCGGCGGACAGCTGGAGCAGCCCTCGGAGGTATACAGCTCGACCAGCGCGGCCGTGTTCGGGCCGCTGCGTGCGTCGCAGGCAGCGCCGGCGCTGGCCGGCAGGGTGGCGGCCACCATGGTGGTGAAAACAACGAGCACTTGCAGGTTCATGCCCAGGGCTCCTCGGAGTGGATGGACTGTCGCGCATCGGCCCGGGGCAGGCCGATTGCGTGCGTTATGATGGGTAGTTCGCGCTGAGGGCGTGGTTGGTTACAAACCAAGGCACAATTCGTCGCGATCAGTGA
>DATCTE010000411.1:0-7779 GCA_036568085.1 Thiobacillus sp. | reverse complement strand
AGCGCGGCCTCAGCCTGATCGAGCTGCTGGTGTTCATCGTCGTGGTGGGCATCGCGGTGACCGGCGTGCTGTCGGTCTACAGCCTGAACGCGCGCTCCAGCGCCGATCCGGTGGTGCGGAAGCAGGCGCTCGCCATCGCCGAGTCGCTGATCGAGGAAGTGCTGGGCCAGCCCTACACCTATTGCGATCCCGACGACGCCAATGTGGAGACGGCAAACAGCCCGGCCGACTGTGCGACGCCGGAACTCATGGGACCGGAAGCGCTGGAGCAGCGTGGCAACAATCTCACGCCGCTCGACAACGTCAACGATTACAACGGCTATCCCATGCCTGTTATTGCCGGCCCTGACGGCAATCCCGTTCCGAACCTGAATGGCTACTCCGCGAGCATCCAGGTTCAGCCAGTTGCGAACTTTAACGGCATCGTCCCGGCTCCCGGAGACAACGAAACCCTGCTCGTCACCGTGATCGTCAACGGCCCCGGCAACCAGAGCGTCGCCCTCTCCGGCTACCGCACGCGTTATGCGCCGAATCTCTGACAGCGCTGGCTTCACCCTGATCGAGATGATCATCGTCATCGCGATCACCGCCATCGTCGGCTCGATGGTGGCGCTGTTCCTGCGTGCGCCGCTGGAGAGCTACGTTGCCCAGGACCGCCGCGCCCGCCTCGCCGACACGGCCGATACCGCGTTGCGTCGCATGGGGCGCGACATCCGGCTGGCGCTGCCGAACAGCGTGCGGGTGAAGACGGTAGTGGTAGGGACCGTGACCGTGTTCTATCTGGAGTTCCTCGGCACCCGCAGCGGTGGGCGCTATCGCGCGGAAGGCGGCGGCGACATCCTCGACTTCACCGTGCCCGACACCAGTTTCGATGTGCTCGGCCCCGGTATCGATATGAAGGTCGGCGACCTGATCGCCGTGTACAACCTCGGCATTCCCGGGGCCGACGCCTGGGCGGGCGAGACGCTCGCCGCCTATACCGGTGCGGCCGTCGCCAACGTGACCACTATCCCGATTGCACCCAAGCCGACCCCGCCGTTTCCCCTGGCCTCGCCCGGCAACCGCTTCCAGGTCGTCGACGGGCCGGTGAGCTATGTCTGCAATCCGGGCAACGGTACGCTGACGCGCTACTGGGGCTATCCCATTGCCGCCGCGCAGCCCACCGCGTTCGCCGCCGGCACCCCGCAGGCGCTGCTGGCGACCGGCGTCAGCGCATGCAATTTTACGTACCAGCCCGGCGTCACCGAACGCGGCGGCCTGGTCAGCATGACGCTGAATTTGAGCCAGGCAAACGAAACCGTGCGCCTGTATGCCACCACGCAAGTGAGCAACCAGCCATGAACCGCGTGCCGCGTTCCGAGTCCGGCTTCGTGCTGCCCACCGCGATCTTCCTGCTGGTCGTCCTGGCCGCGCTGGCGGCCTACATGGTGTCGCTGTCGCGCACCAGCCACATCAGCAGCGCGCTCGACATCCAGGGCGAGCGTGCCCATCTGGCAGCCCGCGCCGGCATCGAATGGGCGGCGTGGCAGTTGCTTCAAAACCCCGCGCCCTCGTGTGCGGCCGCACCGCCGCCTCTGGCATTGACCGGAACACTCGCCCCGTTTTCGGTGAACGTCAGTTGCGTCCAATCAGGCACCTACACCGATGGCGCCGATACGGTTTCGATCTATCAGATCACATCGACCGCGACTTCGGGCGTGCCCGGTGAAGTGGATTATGTCGAACGGCGGATACAGGCGAGTTTCTCGAAATGAACACGATGAAAACGCGTCTCGTGTTCGTTGTGCGCCGAATGTTCCACCGTCTCGCATGGGGCCGGTTGATCGCCCTGCTGTTTGGCGGCGGTGCGCTATGGATGGCCATGGCAAGTGGCCAGGCCGATGCGGCAACCTATTCCAGTATGGCCACGACGTCGAGCTGGATCAATCCGTCTGCGCATACGCGCGTCACGTGGACTCACGGCGCGTCATGCAGTTCGGGCTACGCGGGCGCGCCCATCGACGACGACATTACGGCGCAGCTTCCCCTGGGGTTCACGTTCAATTTCGGCGGCGTGAACTACACGCAGGTGCAGGTCATGAGCAACGGCCGCCTGCAATTCAATAACGGATACTGTGGCTACGGCACGCAAACGGTGGGGCCGCCGCCGACCTATCCGTACCCATATCCCAACGCCAGTGTCTCCAGAACCATGCGTGTCTATGGGGTGGACCTGGATGCCACGCCGAGCGGTGCTTCAGGAGCGTGCCCCACTGCGACCTGCTATGTGAGTTACGCCACCGAGGGGACTGCGCCCAATCGCCGCTTTGTCGTGACCTGGGTGAACGTCCCGGAGTGGGGATCCACGACGCGTACCGGCAGCTTCAACCTGCAGGTCATTCTCGAGGAAACGACCAACGAGTTTGTCTACCAGTTCGGCCCGAGCAGCCATCCCACCGGGGGCTCCGCGCAAATCGGCTGGCAGCTGAGCCCGACGGATTATGCGGTGTGGTCCACGCCCGTCGTGCCACCCGCCAATTCGGCGGTGCGGTTCTATGTGCCGGGGCCGATCGCTGCGTTTCATATGGACGAGGGGATCTGGTCAGGGGCGGCAGGCGAGGTGCTGGATAGTTCCGGCCATGGTTATGACGCGACGGCCTCCAACGGCGCGACCACAGGAAACGTGACGCCGGCCATCACAGGCACGCCGGGCACCTGCAATTACGGCGTCTTCGACGGCAGCAACGATTATGTGGGGGTGCCTACATCGTTCCCCAACCTCACCACGGATTTCACCCTGACCGCCTGGATACGCACCACCAACAACGGCAAGAGCGGGCAACGCATCTTCATCGACGACCAGAGCAATACCGGCGGCTATGGCTTCAGCCTGGGCGACGGCGGCACCGGCAGGCTGCGTTTCTACACGCGGGCCGTGAACCCGATCATTCTGGACACGCCCAACGTCATCCAGAACAACACCTGGTATTTCGTCGCGGCGGTGGCGGATCTCGGGGCCAAGACCAAGAGCCTCTATGTCTACAACCAGGCTGGCACCCAGCTCGCCTATGTCACGCAAACCTATACCGGCACCTGGGGCACCGATGCCGGCGCCGCGTCGATCGGCGGCGAGAACAATGCATCCACGGAAAGCGGCCCGGGCTTCAAGTTCAGCGGCAATCTGGATGAGGTCGGCATATACAAGGGCGCGATGAGTGCGGTGAAACTGAGCCAGGTGATGAGCCAGACGCGGCCATGTAGCGGAACCCCGGTGGTCGCGCCCGGCGGTTTCAATGCATTCGAGACCGGCACGGCTGCCGGCAGCGTGAATGGCGTGATCCATACCAAGGTTGCCGCCAGCGCGTTCAATCTGGCCGTGGTTGCCCTCAAGAGCGGCGGGACGGCCGTCGAAACCGCCTTTGCCGGCGATGTGAAGCTGGAGCTCGTCGATGCATCGGCGGGCGCCAGTTGCGGTGCATATGGCCTGATCCGCAACCTGGGGACGCTCACCTTCACGACTGCCGACACGGGACGCAAGACGCTGGCAGGCATCAGCGAACCCAATGCCTGGCCCAATGCACGCATCCGCATGACGTATCCGGCGACCGGTGCGCCAACGATTGTTGCCTGCTCGACCGACAACTTCGCTATCCGCCCGGCCAGCTTCGGCGGTGTGATGGTGAGCGATGCCGACAGCGTGACGGCGGGCACAGCGCGTGCGCTCACCAACACCGCAGCGAGTGGGGGCAACGTGCACAAGGCCGGTCAGCCCTTCCGCATCGCCGCGACGGCGTTCAACGCGGCCGGCGTCGCTACTGCGAATTACGCCGGCAACCCGGCAGCCAGCCTGACCGGGTGTGTACTGCCGGGTGCGGGCTGTACGCTTGGCGTACTCACCCCCGGTACCTGGTCTGCGACGTCCGGGACGGTGACGACCGCCGGCGCCCGCTATTCCGAGGTCGGCGCTTTCGCCATGAAACTGGTGGACGCCAGCTTTGCCGCGGTGGATGCCGCCGACGGCTCCACCGCGACTGAAATGAATATCGAATCGACCGCCTTCAATGTCGGCCGTTTCGTGCCCGACCATTTCGACCTGACGGGCGCCAGCGTTCCCCAGTTCAAGACCTTCAACGACACGACCTGCGCCACGCGCTCGTTCACCTATATTGGTCAGCCGTTCGGTTATCTCACGCTGCCACAGGCCACGATCACGGCGAAAAATGCCGCCGGCGCCACCACGCTCAACTATGCGGGCGCGCTGTGGAAGCTCGCACCCGCCGGCGCCGTGCAAACCTATACCCCCGTCACCGGCAACCTGGATATCGGTTTGCTGGGGCCGCCGACCGTCACGGCCAGCGGCGGCGGGACGGGCGTCCTGACTGCCAATGCAGCGGATGAGATCGCGTTTGTACGCGCCACCCCGGTCGCGCCTTTCACTGCGGACGTCAGCCTGTCGATGAGCATCCAGGACATCGCCGAGGCGGGCGTGTCCGGCAATGGCACCGTCGATACCCCAACGCCCTTGCTGTTTGCGAGCATTGCCTTCGACGCCGGCAATCAGATCCGCTTCGGCCAGTTAGTGTTATCCAATGCCCTGGGTTCGGAACTGCTCGGCCTGCCGGTCCCAATCGAGACCCGCTACTGGAATGGCAGCGGCTTTGCCCTCAACACCGCGGATTTCTGCACCCAGCTTGCTGCGAACCAGGTGGCGCTGTCCGGCTGGCGGCGCAACCTCAATCCCTGCGAGACGTCGGTGTCGCTGTCCGGCCGCTTCAACACGGGGCGGGGCAATCTGCGCTTGTCCGCGCCGGGCGCGGGCAACACCGGCAGCGTTGATCTTACCGTCCAGCTGGGTGCGACGGCCAGCGGCAGCAGCTGCGTGGGCGGCGCCGTCACGGCCGCGGCGGCCGCCTCGCAAACCTGGCTGCAGGGGCGCTGGAGCGGTGGCGCGTATAACCAGAACCCCGCGGCGCGGGCCAGTTTCGGCCTGTATCGCGGCAGCAAATCCCTGATTTACCTGCGCGAGATGTATTGATTCTGGATAAATCCTTTGACAACAAAGGCTTATTTATTTAAGTTCAGAAAAATTTTCAGGTCCGACACATGCAGCTTTTTCGTCGAGCAAGCGAGCAGGGCTTAACCGCATATTTGCGTCTTCCCGGGCGCATCGCCTATGCGCGCGTTGACCGCAGGGTGCCCGTTCCCAAGCTGCTCGCTGCGGGCGTGGTGCCGGTCAAGGGCGACAACTGGAGCGAGGCGCTGGCCCGCTTGCATGGCAAAGGCCCGGTCAGCCTCGTGTTGAATCCGGCCGATTACAGGCTGCGTTTGCTCGATGCACCGAACGTTCCCGCCGAGGAGCTCAAATCCGCGGTGCGCTGGCAGATTCAGGACATGCTCGATTTTCATGCCGACGACGGCACGGTGGACGTGCTGGAAGTGCCGCATCCGGAGCATGTGAGCCATGTGCGGCAGATTTTTGCGGTGGCGGCAAAAAACAGCCTGCTTGCAGAGGAGGCCGTACTTGCGACCAACGCCGGGCTGAATCTCACCATCATCGACATCATGGAAACAGCCCAGCGCAACCTGGCCACCCGGCTGGAAACCCCGGGGCGGGCGCTGGCGCTCTTCTCGTTCATTGAAACCGGCGGTCTGCTGACGCTGACGCTGGACGGCGAATTGTGCATGGCACGCACGCTGGGGGTGAGTCAGACGCTGCTGGAAATCGAAGGCATGGACAGCGTGCTCGAACGCCTGACGCTGGAAATCCAGCGTAGCCTGGATCATTTCGACCGCCAGTTCGGCGGGATTCCGGTCGATCACCTGTTGCTGGCGCCGATGGAGAGCGTCGAGGGCTTGCGCAATGGCCTGGCAGGCAATCTTGCCTTGCCGGTCAAGGTGCTCAATCTTGCGGATGTGCTGGATATCGCGTCCTTTCCGGATGCGAACGCACTGCCGCCTCACTGCATCCATGCCATCGGCGCCGCATTGCGGATGGAAGAGACCAAACCATGAGCCAGCAGATCAATCTGATCAGTCCGCTGCTGCTCAAGAAGCGCTATGCGTTCGGCCTGCGTGAAATGGCGCTGGGCCTGGGATTGATCCTGGCCGTCGCGCTGGCATGGGCGGGGTATCAGTATTACCGGGCGAATACGCTCGAAAAACTGGCCGCACAGGAGGAAGCCCGGCAGGCGGCTGCGCAGCAGGAACTGGACCGCCTGAGCGCGGCTGCGACCCGGCCGGTAAGCGCGCTCCTGACGGAGCGCGTCAAGGCAGCACAGGCCCGGGTGGCGCAACGCGAGGCGCTGCTGGCGTCGATGCGCAGCATCATCGACAGCACGTCGGCCGGATTTTCTCCCCGTTTGCGCGCGCTCGCGCAAAGCAGCACGGAAGGCGTCTGGTTGAATGGCTTCACCCTCTCGCCGGACTACGTGGCACTCAAGGGATCGGCCCTGAATGCCGGCCTGGTGGCGACGTATATGGATCGGCTCGGCAAACAGCCGCCTTTTGCCGGCATGAAATTCTCGGGCATGGATGCCGCGCTTGCGGAGTCCGCAGGCGATGGCCAGCCCCGCTCCGCCGAGTTGCCGGGGCATGTCGATTTTGCCTTGTATTCGGGCAGCCCGAACAACCCCGCAGACAAGGGGGAATCCGATGGCCGGTGAAAAATGGCGTGAAATCGGTTCGCGTATCGGCACGATGAGCCTGCGGGAACGCCTGTTCGTTTTCGTTGCGGCGGTTGTGGTGGTGCTCGCGCTGGTGCAAACCCTGCTGATCGACGCGGGGCAACAGCGCATGCGGAATGCCGATGACCGACTGCAAAGTGCGCGTTCAGCATTGGTGCAGATCGAACAGCAGCAGACACTGCTAGCCAGCCAGACTGAGCGCAATCCGGATCGGACGGCGCGGGAGGCGCTGGCCGCGCAGGAAACACGACTGGCCGGCTTGAATGCCGAACTTGAAACGCGCGAGCGTTCACTGATTCCGCCCGAGCGCATGGTCCAGGTGTTGAAGGACGTGGTGCGCGGACAGTCCGGCGTCCGGATTGTCGCGTTCAAGACGCTCGACCCGCATCCCGTATCGCTGCCGGGTGCGCCCGAGGGGAGCCCGCCGGGGTTTTATCGGCACGGTTTCGAGATCACGGTGAGCGGCTCCTATGCCGAGCTGGTTGCCTATCTCGAGCGCCTGGAGGCCTTGCCCTGGCATCTCAACTGGGTCGAGGCGACGCTCGATACGGCCGACCGTCCCGATTTGAAGCTGACCTTGATCGTCCACACCCTGAGCCTGGAGGAAACATGGCTGCGCGTATGATGCTGGCTGCCGCGATCGCGCTGCTGGCGATACCGTGCGCACGGGCAGCCCTGCCGGACCCCACGGCGCTACCTGCTGCGCCTGCCGCCGAGGGCAGCGCCAGCCCGGGTATTTCACTCACGGCCATCAAGCGGCGCGGGAAGCAGAGACTCGCCGTCATCGGCGGTCAGGAGCTTGTCGTGGGTGGACGCTACCAGGACGCCCGCGTGGTGCGCATCACCGAAAGCGAAGTCGTGCTGCGCCGCGGCGGGGAGGTGACGGTGCTCAAACTCTATCCGCACGTCGAAAAACGACTGCGCGGCCAATAATAAACGGGAGATATTGCGGATGATGAAGCGCTACACCATGATTGTTGCCGGCCCGCTGGTCCTGCTGGGTTGCGCCGGTCCCTTGACGCCGCGCGACACGCAGCAGGCGATCCGCCAGGAAGTCGCCCAGGCGGCGCAGGCGCAGCCCGCTCCGCATGCGATGACCGAGGAGCAGGCCCGGGCC
>DATCTE010000410.1:0-6119 GCA_036568085.1 Thiobacillus sp. | reverse complement strand
TGCTCGCGGGCCTGCTTGTCGGCCACCAGTTTTTTCTGCTCGGCCTCGTGTGCCGCCTGCAATTGCGTCAGTTCGGTCGTTTTTTGGGTGGCCTGCTGCTGCAGGGCGGACAGTTGCGCGAGGTCGGCGCGCAACAATTCGATCATCGCCTGCTGGGCGCGCGACAGGTGCGCCAGATAGCGCAAATCGCGCGCGGTCTGGTTGGGGTCCGCACCATTGAGGATGAGCTTGAGCGCATCGCCCTGTCCGCGCAGGTAGGCGCCCTTGAGCGTCTGCGCCAGATGGGCCTGCTGTGTGCGAATACGCGCCGAGGTGGCGTCGGCCTGCTGCGTCAGCGACTGCAGGTCACTCTGGGTCCGCTGGCGTTCGCCGTCCAGCTGACGCAACTGGCGCACGGAGCTGCTGATGGCGCGTTCGGACTGACGCAGTTCGTCGGCCGCTTCCTGCTGATGCGTCTGCGTGGTGTGGAAATCCTGCTGCAGGGTTTGCAGGCGCTGCTTGAGGGCGTCGAGCTCGGATTGCTTGCGGTCGGCCTGATTGGCGCTGACGCACAGCGGCCCGCACAGCGCCAGCACGACCAGGAAATGTTTGAAGTTCACCCTGTCGAGCTTACCCGAAGCGGGCGGGCTTACTCAAACTGCACCAGGGCTTCGCCGGTCATTTCGGAAGGTTGCGCCAGCCCCATCATTTTCAGCAGGGTCGGGCTGATGTCTTCGAGCGCACCGGTCTCCGCCAGCGTGGCGTGGCGGCGTCCAACGTAAATCAGCGGCACCAGATTCAGGGTATGCGCGGTATGCGCCTGGCCGGTTTCGGCGTCGCGCATCAGCTCGGCGTTGCCGTGGTCGGCGGTCACCAGCACTTCGCCGCCGCGCGCCAGCTGGGCATCCACCACCCGGCCCAGGCAGGTGTCGACGGTTTCGATCGCCTTGATCGCAGCCTGCAGGTCGCCGGTATGCCCCACCATGTCCGGGTTGGCGTAATTGCAGACGATCACGTCGTATTGCTTGCTGCCGATCGCCGCGACCAGTTTGTCGGTCACCTCGGCGGCACTCATTTCGGGCTTGAGATCATAGGTCGCCACGTCGGGCGACGGCACCAGCACGCGATCTTCGCCCGGGAAGGAGATTTCCTCCCCGCCGTTGAAGAAGAAGGTGACGTGCGGATATTTTTCGGTTTCGGCGATGCGCAGCTGGCGCAGCCCCAGGTTGGCCACGTATTCGCCCAAGCCGTTCTTGATGCGCTCGGGCGGAAACGCGACCGACACCTGGAAGTCGTCGCTGTAGCCGGTCAGCGTGCAGTAGGTTGCCAGACGCGGGGTCACCTCGCGTTCGAATTCGCCGAAATCGGACTCGATGAAGGGCCGCGACAACTGGCGCGCACGGTCGGAACGGAAATTGAGAAAAATGACCGAATCGCCATCTTCCATTTTCACCGGCTTGCCGTCGGGCGGCAGGATAGACGTGGCCTTGACGAATTCGTCAGTCTCACCACGCGCATAGGCCGCTTCCAGCCCGGCCAGCGGATTCTCCGCCATGAACTCGGCACGCCCCTGGGTCAGGAGGTCGTAGGCCGACTTGACGCGCTGCCAGCGCCGGTCGCGGTCCATCGCGTAATAACGACCGATCATCGACGCAATGTGGCCGACGCCGGTCTGCTCGATCTTCTCGGAGAGGCGGTGCAGGTAGATTTCTGCACTCTTCGGCGGCGTGTCGCGGCCGTCCAGGAATACGTGCAGGCACACCTTGTGCAGGCCCTCGCGCCGCGCCAGTTCGAGCAGCGCGTGGAAATGCGCTTCGTGGCTGTGCACGCCGCCGTCCGACAGCAGGCCGAGCACGTGCAGGGTCTTCTGGTTGTCGCGCGCCAGATGCACGGCGTTCAGCAGGGCCGGATTGGTGTAGAAATAGCCGGACTCGATGGCGCGGTCGATGCGGGTGAATTCCTGATACACCACCCGCCCTGCGCCGATGTTCAGATGCCCCACCTCGGAGTTGCCCATTTGCCCCTTGGGCAGTCCTACCTCGGATTCCGATGCATGAATGAGGGTATGGGGATGGTGCTTCCAAAGCCGGTCCCAATTGGGCTTGTCGGCCTGAGCGATCGCGTTGTCCGCGCGCTCCGCGCGGCAACCAAAACCGTCGAGGATGATGAGGAGAACCGGCACGGTCTTCATGAAAAAGTTTATATAACCTGACTCGTTTTCGTGGAAATATTTTAATATATGCGTGATTGCTAATCTATACGCAATCCGCAAAGTTGGATTAAAAGTGGCGCGCGGGGTGTTTTGCGAAAAGCTGACCGCGCCGTTGCGCACCTGAAGGATCGAGGAATGAATATGGCAGCTGACTGGGACGAAGTGGACCTCATGGACAAGGACGAGCACATCGAGCAGGCCTCGCGTGCGATGAAGGCCATGTCGCATCCGCTGCGCCTGAAAATTCTCTGCGTGCTGGGCGACAAGGAAGTCAGCGTCCAGGACATCGTCGACCATGTCGGCACCTCCCAGAGCAATATCTCGCAACACCTCGCCATTCTTCGCGACAAAGGCGTGCTGCGTACCCGCAAGGATGCCAACCGCGTGTTCTATCGCGTCGGCGACACCCGCACATTGAAGCTTCTGGGCATGATGCGCGACGTCTTCTGCGGTTTCACCAAGTAAGCTAGCCACATACCGCGGGGCCCGGCGACGCGCAAGCGGGCCGGGCCTTTGTTTTTGGGCGCCCCGCTCGATCATTTGCAGCCCGACGCGCCGGAGCCGGCCGACCTGGTGGATATAATTGAACGCCAATCGGGACATCCACACACAACGCCACATGGCAAGACGGAAGGAGATGCCATGCGCTTGACCAAATTCACGGATTATTCCTTGCGCGTGGTGATCTATCTGGCGCGCCATCCCGAAGGCCTGGCGACCATTGCCGACATCGCGCACGCGTACGACATTCCCGCCACCCATCTGATGAAGGTGGTACATCGGCTGGCGCAATGCGGCTACATCGTGACCGTGCGAGGAAAGGGCGGCGGCATGAGGCTCGCCCGCACGCCCGACAAGATCAACATTGGGGAACTGGTGCGGGATACCGAGGACAACATGGATATCGCGGAATGCTTCAGCGCCGCGCACCAGGATTGTCCGATGCTGCCCGCATGCGCCCTGCAATCCGTGCTTGTCGAGGCGCGCCAGAGTTTTTTGGCCACCCTGGATTTTTATCGCCTGTCCGACATCATGGGGGGCGCGCCGCCGCCCCGTGAACCCATGCAGCCGGCAATTGGCACAATTTCCCCGACATCTCCACGCACAAAACAGAGGGGCGGCTGAGCAGACCGGGCCGCAGGGAAAGCATCCCCGTAACAAGGAACGGTTTATGATTCGACGGGTGCCGTGCCACAGCCTGGCAAGCTTGTGGCACCTTCGCATCACGCTGGCCGTAGCAACGACGATCACCGGGAACCCTTACCCGTATCCAGTTCGTTAGGGTTGCCATGGGCATAAGGTATGCTTAGAGCTGGATTAATTATTAATATATAATTAATTGCTAATACATACCCGCGCACCTTTTGCGGGCCCATTAATTGAGGGGGGATTGATGCGGCTTACGAAGAAAAATCCAGTCCGGCTGAAAGCGCTGACTTTCCTGTCGCTACTGACCATTGCCACCGTGTCATCGGCGGAAACCCTGGATTTCGGTCAGGCCGTGCAGCGTGCACTGGCGCAAAACCCGGACATCATCATCGCGGGTGCGCAAATAGGCCAGGCGCAAGCGGCAGTCAGGCAGAGCGAAGGCGCGCGACTGCCCAAGCTGACGGCCTCGGTCAATGTCACCCGCACCAATGACGCGCTCAATGCCTTTGGCCTCAAGTTGTCGCAGCGCAACGCCACCTTCAACGACTTCGGCGCGGGTGAATTCAACCCGGCCAATCCCAATGTCCTGAATGTCGCGCCGTACAACCTCAATCACCCCGACCCGGTCAACAATTTCAACACCCGCCTGGAAGCGCAAGTGCCGCTGTATACCGGCGGCATGATCTCGGGCTACAACGAGCAGGCCAAGGCGTATTTGCGGGCCGCCCGCCAGGGCGATGTGCTGGCGCGCCAGAAGGTGATTTTCGACGTGCTGCGCGCCTACGAGGGCGTGCATGCGGCGCGCGCCTATGCGGATGTCGCCAGGCAGGGACGCAGCGCTGCCGAATCCTATGTCAAGACCATCGACAACCTGCTCAAGGGTGGGGTGGTGGTGAAGAGCGACCTGCTGTCTGCCAGGGTACACCTGGAGGACGTCAAGGTGCAGCAGGCGCAAGCGGAAAATGCCGTGCAGCAGGCACTCGATCAACTCCACCTGGTGCTGGGCATGCCGTTGGCGGAGCCGCTGGACGTGGCCGGTGAGGTAGAGGTGCGGCCGCTGGCGGGCAAGCTGGCCGATTATCAGGACGAAGCGCTCAAATCCAACCCCGGTCTGGCCGCCTTGCGCAACCAGCTGGACGCCGCACAGGCTACCGTCAAGGTGGCGCGCGCCGGCAAATATCCGCAAGCAGGCCTGCTGGCCCGCTTCGATACCAACGACAACAACGTCGGATTCGATGCCCACTCTTATACGCTGGGCGGGCAGTTGTCGTGGCAGCTTTTTGACGGCGGCGTCACCAACGGCGCCATCCAGCGGGCCCAGGCCAGCCGCGACGAACTGGCGGCCAGGCTCAGCCAGGCCGAAAACGGCATTCGCTATCAGGTGGCCGATGCATGGCGCCGTGCCGATGAAGCGCAGCGGCGGGTCGCGGCACGGGAACAGGCGGTGAGCCAGGCCGAGGAAGCCCAGCGCATTGTGGAAAAACGCTATGCCAGCGGCGTGACGACCCTCACCGAACTGCTGGGCGCCCAGGCCCAGTTGGACAAGACCCGGGCGGACCTGGTAGCCGCGCGCTATGAACTCAAGGTGCAACGTGCCAGCGCCCGTCTGGCGGTCGGCCGCCTGCAACCGGACCAATTGTGAGCAACCCGAAATGAACCCCATGGCTAAATCCCATTTTTTGCGTGTTGCCTTGCTTGGCTTGGCAGTCAGTCTGGTCAGCGGTTGCGGCAAACACGAGTCTCCCGAAGAGCAGGCTGCCGCCGTCGGCCGCACGGTGGCAGCCGAGGTGCAGACGGTGCAGCAGGCCCCGCTGAGCGTGCGTGTGGAAGCGCCAGGCGCGGTGGTTTCGGAAGACCAGGTCCAGGTGGCCTCACGGCTGATGGGCTATATCCGCGAGATCAAGGTCGAGGAGGGGCAATCGGTCAAGGCCGGCCAACTACTGTTCGTTGTCGACCCCTCCGATATACAGGGGCAGATGAACCAGGCCCGCGCCGGACTGGCGCAGGCTGAAGCCGCGCTGGCGGATGCCAAGCTCGACTACGAGCGTTTCGGCACGCTTTACAAGGAAGAGGCCATCCCCAAATTGCAGTGGGACAAGGTCCGCCTGCAATACCAGGTCGCGCAGCAACAGGTCGCAGCCGCCCGTGCCGGTCTGGGCCTGGCCTCCAGCCAGATGCGCTATGCCTCGGTGGTGGCGCCGATCAACGGCGTCGTCACGCAGAAGATGGCCAATGTCGGTGACCTCGCCGCACCCGGACGGCCGGTGCTGGTCATCGAAGGCCTGAAGAAACTTCAGGTACGGACCAGTGTGAGCAGCGATGTATTCGCCCGCATCAAGACGGGCGAGAAAGTCAGCATCGTGCCCGATGGCGACGCAACGCAGGCGCCGATCGAAGGCGTGATCGCCCAGGTGGTGCCGGCGGCCGATCCGGCCAGCCACACCCATCTGGTGAAGATCGACCTGCCTGCAGGCAGCGGCCTCGCGAGCGGGAATTTCGTGCGCGTGGGCTTCGCCGTCGGCAGCCGCGAGGGCATCCGCGTGCCGGCTGCGGCCGTGGCCGAGCGCGCCGGCATCACCGGCGTGTTCGTGGTCGACGCCCAGGGCATCGCGCGTTATCGCATGGTGCGTACCGGCGCGACCGAGCAGGACAGCGTGGAAATCGTGTCCGGCCTGAACCCCGGCGACAAGGTGGTCGTTTCCAACGTCAGCCAGCTGGAGAACGGCGACAAGGTGAACGGGGCTGCCCATGACTGAGCGCTCCGCCCCGCTCAATATCG
>DATCTE010000409.1:0-4465 GCA_036568085.1 Thiobacillus sp. | reverse complement strand
CCCTTCAGGGCATGCAGCAGGGTACGCGCGGCGACGTTGCGCAGGAAGGTCTTGCGATCCGCCTCGGGCAGTCGTGCCAGGTCTTCGAATGCGAGATTGCGCACGCGCAGGCGCGCGGCCAGGTCCGCGTCGTTCTGGTCGAGCTGGACGAGCGCGGCGGCGGCGCTGCCCGCGCTCATCTGTCCCAGCAGGCTCGCCACCGCGGCCTCGCCCTGCGGCGGTGCGGCGGCGTCGAGCCCCGCGAGCCAGTCGTCCAGGTCGCGCAGCATGTCTGTGCTGGGTGCCTCGCTGTGCGCCAGGCTCAGCAGGGTGTCCGCGCGGGTCTTGCCGGGCAGTAGTTCGAGCACGGCGGCAGCGACGTCGCGCGGCAGCTGCGACGCCACCACGGCGATCAGCTGCGGCGCCTGCGCCTCCAGCAGACCGGCAATCTCCGCCGGTTCGCGCCAGGCCAGTTTCTCCAGCGCCTGCGCGGCCGACGCCCCCAGACGCTGCAGCATGGCCTGCGCTCGCTCCGGACGGAAGGCCTGCTTGAGCGTCTCGTCGAGGAAACGGCCGGTATCCGCCGCAAAGCCGGTCTGCTCGGCGGCCTCGGCGGCGTAATCGCGCAGGATCGCACGCACGCGTTCGCGCGGCAGCACGTCGAGTTCGCGCATGGCGCTGCCGAGCCGGCTCACCTCCAGCGGGCTCAGATAAGGGAATACGGCAGCGGTGGCGTCCTCGCCGAGGGCGAGCAGAAGCGCGGCGGATTTTTCGATGCCGGCCTGGCTCATGCGCGCATCCACAACTTGATGACGTCGGCGGTCACGCGCGGATTGGCCAGCACCTGGTTGCGGGCGGCGTCGAGCTCGGCGTCGAAATCCTCGATCTGCAGTTCGGCGGCGGGCGCCCGATGGGTGCGCCGCCAGGCTGCGACGCCAATCAGAAGCAGGACCGCCGCTGCTGCGGCGGGCGCCCACAGCGGAACAGCCCGATCCCCGGAAGCGTCCTGCGGCGGGCTGGCCGGCTGCACCCGGGGAATCGGGCGGGGCGCCTGCGCCGGCGGGTTCGCAACGGCGGCTGCGGCCGGTGCCTGGGGTGCCACGGCAGGCAACGCATACACGTTCAGCGTATCGCCGCGTGCCGGCACCAGTCCCAGCGCCTGGCGGGCCAACTGGCCCGCACGTGCGAGTTCGGCGGCGCTCGCCTCGAATCCCAGGATCACGATGGCATTCACGCGCTGAATGCGGCCTTCCGGCGTATGCGTGGTGCGCACGGTTTTTTCCAGCGGACGCGCCTGGCCGCCGACCACGACGTTGCGCACCCGCTCCACCGTCTGCTCGACGTCGCTGTCTTCCAGCGTGGCCGTCACCTGCACGCTCACGCGGTCCTTGCCAAGCCACGGCGCCAACACCGCCAGCGCCCGTCGCGCCAGATCCTGCTCCAGCGCCATCCGCCGCGTCTGCACCACCTCGGGTGCCGCGCCGCCCAGCAGGACGCCGCGCGGGTCGAGCACCTGCACCTCGGACCGTTTCATGCGCGGCACGCTGGCCGCCACCAGGGTCTGGATCGTCGTCACCTGCTCGGTCGACAGCCGCGCGCCCGGACGCAGGCGCACCAGCACCGCGGCGGTGGCCGGCGGCGCGTCGCGCAGGAAGGGCGAGACCTTGGGCAGGGCGAGATGGACCTGCGCCAGCTCGACCGCTTCCAGCGACTGGATCGAGCGCGCCAGATCGGTTTCAAGCGCGTGCTGATAACGCTGCTGTTCCTCCAGGGACGAGGCGCCGAACCGTGGTGCGCGGTCGGCCTCGTTCTGCACATCGGCGTCGGACCGGGGCAGGCCGCGTGCGGCGAGACGATAGCGGGCCACGTGCAGCTGATCGGCCGGCACCTCGATGCTGCCGTCGGCGGCGGTCAGATGATAGGGAATGTCGAGCTGCTCGAGCGCGGCGATGACCTCGCCACCCGCCCGGTCGGAGAGGTGCGGGTAGAGCACGCGATAGACCGGCGGATTGAGCCACACATAGGCCGCGGTCAGCGCCGCCAGCGGCAGCAGCACCAGCAGGGCAAGCATGAAGCGGCGCAGCGGACTCGCTTCCGCGATCAGGTCGCGCAGACCGCTCAGCCAACCCGGCACTGGACGCCCCTCGTCTGCGTGGTCGGGTTCGGCTGCCTGGTCTTGATGGGTTGGGTAGTCACCCGGCGATTATCCCGGATAATTCATCAGGGTGCGAGATGATGGCGAGTGGGTTTGCGAGGCAGTTTTGGCGCTTGGGAGAAGTCCATGGTTGTTCCATGGACGCCAAGCAAGCGGCAAAAATGGCCGCAAAACCGCCGCCAGGGCTCGCACAGGCTCGAAGAGCCGGCTGATGGATTATCCGGGATTACAACCAGTCAGGCGTGGCCACAGCGCGCAATACCACCTGCAATTGCCCTGCCCGCTCGCGGCTCTGGAACCACCAGATGCTCCCCTTTTTCACCGCCAGGTCGCCGGCCTGCCCGGTGAGCAGTTGCATCGCCACCTGCCCCAGCGTGGGCTGATGGCCGACGACCAGCACCGGATAGGCCGCATCCGGCCAGCCTGCCGCAGCCAGCACGTCCCCGGCGCTGGCCCCCGGCGCCAGCGCCGGCACCCGCTGGTAGCCGCGCCCCAGCGCCTGCGCGGTCTGCAGGGTGCGGACGGCGGGGCTCACCAGAATCCGGATGTCCTGCGACAGCCGCGGCGTCAGCCAGTCGGCCATGCGCGCCGCCTGCTTGCGGCCCTTGTCGGTGAGTTCGCGCTTGAGGTCGGGGACCGCGTCGTCGGCCTCGGCGTGTCGCCACAAAATGAGTTCCATCGGCTTTCCTCGCAAAAATGTCGGGCATCCGGCTCCATGCGGATGACCCCTGTACGGCACCCGGGGTTCACCCCGAATCTACCAGTAAGGCTTCAATTCCAGGAACGCGCGCATCAGCCCGGCGCTCTCGCCGTTCGACGCCTCCGCCTGCTTCGCCGCCAGCCAGCCGAGGGCGAAACACCCCATCGGCCCCGCATCCACGTCCGCGGCGGCCAGCAGGCCCGAAGCGATATGCGCATCGTTGGCCCGCCCGAGGCTGTCCTGGGCGTCGCGCAGCACCGCCAGATAACGCGCCTGCCGCTTACCGTCGAACAGCGTCTGGAAAAACTCGGCCGCATACCGCTGGCGCTTGATCGCGATGCGCAGGGCATGGCACTGGACCGGCGACAGCTTGTCGAAATCACGCGCGCCGCGGACGATGGGACGATGTCCCTTCTGCAGCGCCCGGTGCACCCAGGCATCGAGCGGCGCCAGCTGGACGAAACGCTGCGCAGCCGGCGCCGTTTCCCCCGAGACGGATACGCGCCAGCCATGCTGCAACAGCCAGCGCTGCATCGCCAGCAGCCAGGCGCCGGGGCGCGCCTGCGTCAGCGCGTCGCGCATCGCCGTCCGCACCGCGATGCGATGCGCTTCCAGCACCTGCATGCCGCGCTGCCAGGATTCGGCGTCGGGATAATGCGGCGCGATCGCCGGCAGGGTTTCGCTGCACAGCACGTCCCAGTCGCGCGCCGGCCCGAGCGCGGCAGCCAGCGCGCGCAGGCCCTCCAGCAGATCGGGCGGCAGCCCACACGCATCGCGAAACAGCCGCAGCACCGCGCGCAACCGCCGCAGCGCGACCCGCGCCTGGTGCACATACTCGATGTCGCCTGACGCCAGCACGCCCGGCAGATTGGCCTGGAACTGCGCCAGGCATGCCTGCACAATCGCGGCGAAGCCCTCCTCCACGCCCATGCCGTCGTCCAGCGCCAGCGGCACGGATTTCACCGGCGCGTCCTCGATCCCGTGCGCCAGCCGCACGCCGCGCTCGGCCTTGCTGATGTCGAACGGCAGGCAGTCGAACGCAGCAGCCCACTCCAGCGCCAGCGCAAACAGCGCATCCGGCTGGCCGGACTTCAATTCGAGCTCGATCTCGCAGATCGGCTGACTGCGTTCGCCGGCGACGACCGCGCCGACGTCGAGCGCCACCTCGATCTGCGCACCGCCCTTGCCCTTCAGCAGCCAGGCCGTGCGGTGAAAACGCGTCTCGAACACCGGCACGACGTGTTCACGCAAGGCATCCGGCACATACGCCAGCGCCTCGGGCGGAAAACGGTTCCAGTCGGGCACACCCCGCCTCACCGGCATCTCGAATTCGACGCGCCGCGACAGCCCGCCCTGCCGCTCGCCTTCGGTCTTCAATGTCTGCAGCCAGCGCCGCCCCACTCGCCGCACGCGCAGCGCCACGCCCTGCGCGCTCAGGGCAAAGTCCGGGGTGTCGAAATAACGGGTAAGCAGCGTCAGCTGCGCCGGCACGCTACGCCGTCGGGCCATGCGTTTGAGGAAGGCCGCAGCCTGCTGCGGCGGCAGCGCCAGCTTGAGCTCGATTTCCATCGGAGGCGGCGTTGTCATATAACTGTCATGTCGGGGGCAAACGCGGGCGTTTATCATTGAAG
>DATCTE010000408.1:0-2882 GCA_036568085.1 Thiobacillus sp. | reverse complement strand
ATCATTCGCGTGGGCGACAGCCTGGTGGCGATCACCGGATCGGCGACGATGAAGCTGATCCTGGCGGATTATTTCGCCGGGCTGGAAACGCCACCGCAGCTCGATTCGGTGGCTGAGATTTTTCGCGTGTGGAACACCCTGCACGCGGCGCTGAAGGAGCAGTATTACCTGCAGCCCGGCGAAGACAAGGACGATGAGCTGGAGTCCAGCCGCATGGACGTGCTGATCGCCAATCCGCGCGGCATATTCGGCGTGGCGGCGCACCGTACGGTGCAGGAATTCACGAAATTCTATGCCTACGGCAGCGGCAGTCCCTATGCGCTGGGGGCGATGTATGCCGCCTATCGTGCGCCCTCGCTCGACGCCGAGGCGGTGGCGCGGCTAGGCGTGATGGCAGCGGCCGAATTCCACGACGAATCGGGCCCGCCGGTGGAGTCGTTTGTGATGGACGTTGAGGAGTAAGCATGCCGAGTTTCGATATCGTGTCCGAAGTGGACAAGCAGGAAGTGCGCAACGCAGTCGACCAGGTCAACAAGGAAGTTACTACCCGCTTCGATTTCAAGGGGTCCGATGCCCGCGTCGAGCAGGCCGACTACGTGCTGACGGTCTATGCCGACACCGAATTCCAGCTCGACCAGGTGCAGGACATCCTCGCGCAGAAGCTCGCCAAGCGCAGCGTCGACGTGAAATGCCTGGACGTCGGCAGCGTCGAGAAGGTCTCGGGCAACAAGGTCAAGCGCAGCGTGACGGTGAAGACCGGCGTCGAGACCGAACTGGCGAAGAAGATCGTCAAGTGCATCAAGGACAGCAAGCTCAAGGTGCAGGCCAGCATCCAGGGCGATACCGTGCGCGTGTCGGGCGCCAAGCGCGACGTCCTGCAGGACACCATTGCGCTGGTGAGGAAGAGCATCACCGATTTCCCCCTGCAGTACCAGAATTTCCGCGACTGACGCGAGGAGGCTGACATGGCCAAGGTTCTGGTTCCGCTGGCAGACGGCTGCGAAGAGCTTGAAGCCGTCACCATCATCGATCTGCTGCGCCGTGCCGGCATCGAGGTGGTGAGCGCCGGGCTCAAGCCCGGCGTCGTCAAGGCCAGCCGCGGCGTGCAGCTGGTGCCGGACGTGACGCTCGATGCGGCCCTGCAGGACGACTACGATATGGTGGTGCTGCCGGGTGGCATGCCCGGCGCGGCGCATCTGAAGGACGATGTACGCATTCTCGATCTGCTGAAGAACATGGCGGCGGCCGGAAAATACACCGCCGCCATTTGCGCCGCCCCGATGGTGCTCGCCGAAGCGGGCGTGCTGAACGGCAGGCAGGCCACCAGTTACCCCGGTTTTCTCGGCGCCTTGCCCGGCGTCACCGTCAGCGCGGCGGCCGTGGTGCAGGACGGCAAGGTACTGACCTCGCGCGGGCCCGGCACGGCGATGGATTTCGCGCTGGCGCTGGTGGAGGCGCTGGCGGGCGTAGAAAAACGCCAGCAGGTCGAAGCCGCGCTGGTCAGGGCGTAGCCTGCCGCGTCTTCGTTTTTCTCGTGCCCTTTGGGTACTCGTGCCCTTTGGGTATCATTAAACGAATAACAAGACACTTGGGAGAAAGACATGCAGATTCGAGAAATCCTCACGCTCAAAAGCGGTGACATCTACAGCATTGCGCCCACCGATTCGGTCGCAAGCGCCGTCGACAAGCTGGTAAGCCTGGGCGTCGGTTCGCTGGTGGTGCTGAAAAACGGCGAGATGGTGGGGCTCCTGACCGAGCGCGACGTGGTGCAGGGGATGGTCAAGCAGGGCTGCGACCTCAAGGATGCCGAAGTCAGCACCATCATGGTGACCGAACCCGTAGTGGCCGATGCCGACGACTCGGTCGACTATGCGCGCGACGTGATGACCAAGTCGCACATCGGCCACCTGCCGATTCTCGACGGCAACAAGCTGCTCGGCATCATTTCCTTCCACGACGTGGCACGCGCCTGCCTGAAGGAAGCCAAGTTCGAGAACAGCCTGCTCAAACGCTACATCAAGCACTGGCCGGAGTAAGCGGCCGGTCCAGGGCTAGCGGATCGACTCGGTGTCGATCGTCTTTTCCATCACCTTCGGGACGATCAGCGCATAGCCCTGCTGCTGCCAGTGCGCCAGTTCGGTGATGGCGTTGGGCACGACCTCGATGAAGTCCTGGAAATCTTCCACCCGGTAGCCGAAGTCCGCGGCCGCCTGTCCGCACACCTTGAACTTCACGCCGAGACCGGCGTAGTAGCGCATGCGATCGACCGCATCCTGATATTTCGCCTCGTTCTTTTTCGCCACCGTCACGATCTCGTTGCCGTGGATCACGACGACGATGTTCAGGTCTTCGGGCGAATAGTTGTAAGGCGCTTCCATCAAGGGATTCATCAGCGAGCGCACCCAGTACAGCGCACTGCCGATTTTCTGCGGGTTGTCCAGATAGAACTCGAAAACGACCTTGGCCGGCGCATAAGGGGTGGCCACAAATTTCGCGGCTGCGTGCACTGGGGCCATCACGCCCAGCCACAACAGCATCAACAGGGTCAGTACAGGTTTCATGGCGCGCTCCTGAAGCCATCGATGCCTGTTTTATAGGCGCTGGGCCGCGTTTTGCTGCAGGCGGCGAAGCGTCTGGAAAAGCTGCAGCCGCGCCGGGTCGATGTCACCGGCGGCTACGGCCTCCTGCAGACGGCAGCCCGGCTCGGTCTCGTGCCTGCAGTCGCGGAAGCGGCACTGCCCGAGAAACGGCCGGAACTCGACGAACGCATGGGCCAGGGCGCCGGCATCCAGATGCTGCAGGGCGAATTCCTGGAGGCCGGGGGAGTCGATCACCGCCGAGTCGGCATCCAGCCGGTGCAGGCGGGTGTGGGTGGTGGTGTG
>DATCTE010000407.1:0-3018 GCA_036568085.1 Thiobacillus sp. | reverse complement strand
AGTATGGCATCGGCCGTCCCTCCACCTACGCCAGCATCATTTCCACGCTGCAGGATCGCGAATATGTGGTGCTGGAAAAGAAGCGCTTCCAGCCGACCGACATCGGCCGCCTGGTCAACTGCTTCCTCACCCGGCATTTCAACCACTACGTCGATTACGACTTCACCGCCAAGCTGGAAGACAAGCTCGACGACGTCTCCAACGGCAAGCGCGTATGGTCGCAGCTGCTGGGCGAGTTTTGGAAGGGCTTCGATGGCGAATTGAAGGCCAAGCAGGACGTCGAGCGCGGTTGCCCCATCCTCGAAGCCTGCCCCAAGTGCGGCAAGCCGCTGTTCATGCAGGCAAGCAAGCGCGGCCTCTTCATCGGCTGTTCCGGCTATCCGGAATGCGACTACACGCGCCCGCTGCATGCGGCCACCGCCGAAGGCGACAACATCCTCGGCAAGGATCCGGCCAGCGGCCTCGACGTCAAGCTGCTGTCCGGCCGCTTCGGTCCCTACGTGCAAATCGGCGAGATGCCGGAAGACAAGAAGGCGCCGAAGCCGCGCCGCGCCTCGTGGCCGAAGGAGATTCCGCTGGACAGCGCGACGCTCGAACTGGCGCTGAAATTCCTCTCGCTGCCGCGCGAAGTGGGCCACCACCCGGTCACCGGCCTGCCGATCGTCGCCAACAACGGCCGCTTCGGCCCGTATCTGCTGCACGACGGCAAGTTCAAGTCGATCCCCAAGACCGACAGCGTGTACGAGATCGACCTGCCGCGCGCGCTCGAGGTGCTGGCGATGGAGCGCGCCCCGCGCGGCGCCGACTCCGCTGCCTCGGTACTGAAGAACCTCGGACCGCACCCGGACGACGGCAAGGACATCACCGTGCGTAGCGGCCGCTACGGCCCCTACGTGAAGCACGGCAGCACCAACGCCACGCTGCCGAAGGACATCACGCCGGAAGAGATCACCCTGGACGAAGCACTTGGGCTGATCGCCGCACGCGTCGCCAAGGGGCCGGCCAAGAAGCCGGCACGCAAAGCGGCCGCCAAGCCGGCGACGGCGAAGAAAGCCAAGGCCGCCGATAGCGATGCCGGCGCAGCGAAGAAGCCCGCGGCGAAAAAGACGACAACAACCAAAAAGGCCGCGGCCAAGAAACCAGCCAGCAAAAAAGCCACCGCCGCATGAACATGAGCACGCCGCCCCGGCTGCTCATGCTCAATGCGTTCATCGGCACGGCAGGCTACAAGAAGCTTTATCAGGAACTGGGATACAGCGTCGTAGCCGAATGGTCGGAACGCAAGGCCATCAGCCTGGTACGCAAGAGTCCGCCTGCCGTCATCGTCGCGGATTTCTACCACCAGACGGATTTCCGCGACCGCCTGTCCAACCTCGAATCCCTGCTGGCCGCCGTGCAAAGCGCGCCCCATACCCGCATCCTGGTCTTTTACGAAACGGCCCACCAGGCCGTACTCGACAAGGTCAGCGCACGACTGCGCATCGACGCTGCCCTGACGCTGCCGGTGCAGGAAGACCGGTTACGCGCCACTCTGCTGGCCTGGCTGGAAGTCCCTCCTCCTCCGATTTGACGCGCGGTTCAAGTATCAGGCATGAATAGGCCCGGCAAAGGCGGGCCGTTGCGTGATGGTGGCCCCCCTGAACAAATGGCATGGTTGCCTGTCAGACTAAAATCGTGCGGATGACGACGGAGCACTTAACTAAAAATGAATACGTTCCTGCAAATCACCAAAGTGATGATCGCTCCCGTCCTAATGTCCCTGGCGTTGGGCGGGTGCGCCAGCAGCTTGATCGAAGTACGGCAGGGGTCCGAGCAGGTTGCCGTTGCCCAGCCCGATCAGGTGAGCCAGTGCAAAGCCATCGGCAAGACCACGGTCAGCGTCCTGGCTGAGATCGGATTCATCAGCCGGGGCATCGACAATGTCGACGCCAACCTGCTGCAACTGGCACGAAACGAAGCCGTGAGCCAGGGCGGCGACACGGTTGTGCCTGGCGACAGGCCCGAGATCGGCAAGCGCACATTCGCGATCTACAAATGCCGCCCCTGAGCATCGGTCCGCTCAGACGGGCCCCTCGGCATCATCTGTTATGCATGCGTTAGATCACACGCCAGACCTTCGATCAGCCTGTGGGTTAAGCGGCCGCTCTGGCCAAGAATAAGAAAAGGCCAACCAGACTGGTTGGCCTTTATTTCACCGTAGTGCCATTATTTCCGTAAATCCAGTGCCACAAGATTGCTTCTAGTGCCACTTATTCCGTTTGCTTACAACAACACCCAGATTCAGACATCCAAGTTACGTACCCCCAGCGCATTGGTCTCGATGAAGTTGCGGCGCGGCTCGACCTCATCCCCCATCAGCGTGGTGAAAATCTGGTCGGATGAGATCGCATCCTCGATCTGCACCTTCATCAGACGGCGCACCTTGGGATCCATGGTGGTTTCCCACAGCTGGGCCGGGTTCATTTCACCCAGTCCCTTGTAGCGCTGGATGCTCATGCCGCGTTTGACTTCGGCGAGGAACCAGTCCATCGCTTCGCGGAAGCTCTGCACCGGGGCTTCCTTCTCGCCGCGCTTGGCGCGGGCGCCGAGGCCGATGAGGTCGCGCAGCAGGTCGCCGACCTTGACGAGCTGGTTGTAATCGCCCGTCTCGAGCAGGTCCGCTTCGAGAAAGCTCATGTGCACGTTGCCGTGGGCATGGCGGGTGATGCGCAGGCGATGGCTGTCGGTTTCGCTGATGTATTCGGCCGCGACCTTGAATTTATGTTCATCCAGTGCGGCGCCCAGACTGGCTTCCGCCAGCATGGCTGCGCCGCTGTCGGCCAGACTCAGACGCGGGATGCGCATCAGCGCCTGCAGCACGTCTTCCGGCAGCAGGCGTGCCAGGCGATCGCTGACTGCCTCGGCGAGGAAATACTCGCGCGCCAGCGTTTCCAGCGCTTCTCCCGAGATCGGCATGGCACCATCCATCGGCGTCAGTTCGGCTTCCTTCATCGCCTCGGCCATCAGGTGTTCCTTAAG
>DATCTE010000406.1:0-7063 GCA_036568085.1 Thiobacillus sp. | reverse complement strand
GCCTCATCGTAGCCGTCGGTTTCGGCTTCCTTGTGCGCGAGGATCGAATTGATGTAGTTGCCGTTGGCCTTGGCCTTGCACATGGTGATGTTCACATGGTGGCGCGAGAATGAGCTGGTCTTCACGCGGATGCCGCGTTCCAGCGCCTCCTGGCCGAGGTAGGCGCCCCACGGCCAGGCGGCGACGATGACGTGTACCGACAGGTTCTTGGCCGAGATGCCCATGGCTTCCGAGCCGAAGAATGCCATCGGGCGCAGGTAACCGGATTCGAGCTTGTTCTCGCGCACCACGGTGCGCTGCGCCTCGGAAATCGTGTCCTTGTCGAACGGCAGCTTCATGCCGAGGATGTGGGCGGAACGGAACAGCCGGTCGGTGTGTTCCTGCAGGCGGAAAATGGCCGTGCCCTGTTCGGCCTTGTAAGCGCGCACGCCTTCGAAGACGCCCATGCCGTAGTGCAGGGTGTGAGTCAGAACGTGGGTGGTGGCTTCGCGCCAGGGGACGAGTTTGCCGTCGTACCAGATGACGCCGTCGCGGTCGGCCATGGACATGGTGGAAAGTCTCTTAACGAATGGAAAACCTCAATCTTACCGGATTCCGGGCACGGCGAAGCACCCGCTGGCGGCAAGATGTTGTCGCACAAAAGACCGTCCAGACGCTGAGGGAGAAACGTGTTCGCGTGCCCGCTGGCGACGCCCGCTCGCTGCATGTCGGGGTCGCCATGGCCGCACTGCAGTTCGGCGTCAGAGATAGGCTTTGGCTTCCTCGCCGGGGTTGGGCAGCCCCGCCAGGCGCCAGGCCTCGCGCGGGCTGGGGAGCAGGTGCTGCATGCAATCGGCGCTTTGCCCGATGAGGTGGCAGACATGGCTGAGTGCGGTGACGCTGCCATGTCTGGAAAATTCGCCCCGCAAGGCATGCAAGAGGCCATACTGGGCTTCGTTGAGGGGGCCGATGCCGTCGGTCTGGGCAATGCGGTCGGCCAGGCTTTCACTCCACATGGCAGGGTCGATCAGGAAACCGTCGAGGTCGAAGACGGCAGTGCCGGGCGTATTGAGCCGTGTGTTCATGGCAAGCTCCTGTTGCGGTGACGCTGTAAATGTTAGGTATAGCACCCTGTCCGCAATCAATCAGACTTGAGCGGAAGCACGGATTCCACCGGTTGCGGCCGGCCGAAGTGGTAGCCCTGGGCATAATCCACGCCTAGCTCCCTCACCCACTGAAAAATGGCCGCGGTCTCGACGTACTCCGCTATCGCCAGCTTGCCGTAGCCATGGATCGCTTCGACCAGCGCCTTCACGAACAGGCGGTCGTCCTCGCTGTGATCCAGCGTGCGAATGAACGAGCCGTCGATTTTGACAAAGTCCACCGGCAAATGTTTCAGATACTGGAACGTGGAGAAGCCGACGCCGAAATCGTCCAGCGCCAGCTTGCAGCCCAGCGCACGAATGCCGGTGAGCAGGATTTCGGCGTGGGTCATCTGGTTGAGGGTCGCCGTTTCGGTGATTTCCAGGATCAGCTGGTGCGGTTGGACGCCTTGTTGTTCCAGCATGCCCTGCAGCAGGGCGGGCAATTCAGGATTGTCCAGGCTGCGGGCGGACAGATTGACCGCGAGATGCAGGCCGGGCCGGCTCGCAATCAGCGCGATGGCATGTTGCAGCACCCACTGGTCGATTTCCCGGATCAGCCCGGAGGCTTCGGCTGCGGCAATCAGCGGGGCGGGCGGCAGAATCTGGCCGTCCGGCGTCCGTACCCGCAGCAACGCCTCGTAGTGGCTGGCCTGACCTGACTGGACCGCCATGATGGGTTGCAGGAACAGCGCCAGCCGGTTGTCGTGCAGTGCGTCGGTGATCAGTGCGAGTTGCGAGGTGCGGTCGAGCAGGCTCTCGCGGGTGCCGTCCGCGGGGTTATACAGATGCCAGTTGGAACGGCCTTTGGCGCGCGCCTGGGAGAGCGCCAGGTCGGCGTGCCCCAGCAGGCTTTCCGTGGTGCAGTCGGGTTGGACCACGGCGATGCCGACGCAGGCGGTGGCAATGTGCTGTTCGCGGTCGCCCTTGCACAAAAAGCGCGCAGTCTGAAGCAGCTGGGCATCCGGCAAGGGTTCGAAATACAGGGCAAATTCGTCGCCGCCCAGCCGCGCGGCCAGCTTGGGCGCCGGCTGGAGTTCGCGCAGACGGTCGGCCATGCGCTGGATCACCGCATCGCCGGCGCTGTGCCCGGCCAGGTCGTTGATTGCCTTGAAGTCGTCGAGATCGATCAACAGCAGCGCACCGCTCTTCAGTTCGTTCAGCGCATGCGCCAGCCGCCGCTGGAAGCCCTGGCGATTGTAGAGACCGGTCAGCGTGTCGTAGTCGGACAGGTAGCTGGCGCGCGCCTGCGCGCTCTTGAGTTCGGTCAGGTCCAGTCCCACCGACAGGATCAGCAGTTCGCTATCGCCCGCCTGGCCGATCAGCGAATGAACCCAGGTAATGTTGCGCAGGCCGTCGGGGGTGGCGAGCAGCGCTTCGAATCGCAGCGGTGCGGGATCGTTGACGAAATGGACGAGCAATCGCGAACGCCAGTCGCGGCTTTCCTGCGGTGCGATCATCTGCCTGAAGTAATCCTGGCCGATCAACTGGTGTTCGGTGAGGCCGGTCAGGGTTTCCACGTAATGGTTGGCCATGCGGATCACGCCCTGCCGGTCCTGCGTCAGGATCAGTGCCTGTGCCGTATCCAGCAGGCCCGAGATGAAGTCGCGCTCGTGCGACAGGGTGTCGACCAGCTTGGCGAGATCGTTTTGCTGGTTGCGTGCGGCCGTGTCGAGCGACTCGAGCTGGCCGGCGAGGGTGAGCGCGGCGTCTTCCAGGGTGGAGAGTTCGTCACGCGGCGCCTTGTCGCGAAACTGCAGATGCTGACGCGCATCACGCCAGCGGCCCTGGCCCAGCAGTGGCAGGCCGGTGCTGACCCGGTTCATTCGCCGCATCAGCCAGGCGAGCGAAATCAGCAGCACCCCCTCGGCCAGGATGAACACCGTCAGGCCGGTCACCAGATTGGTCAGGAACGACTGCTCGATGGCGTGTTCGGCATCGGTGACGTCCTTGCGCGCGATGAAGTACGGCGTATCGGGTGCCGCTGCAAGCGGCTTCAGTTTCTGCCACTCGTATACCTTGGCGCGGTTGCGGGTCAGGGCGGACTCGAGTTGCGGGCGCTGCGGATACGGTGCGAAGTCCGCCTTGTCCACCATCGTTCTGATATCCGGCGTGGTGGCTGCAATCAGCTGGACCTTCTGCTGACGGTCGACGGCTACGGCCAGATCGTACCCGCTGCTCTGGCCAAACGTACTCAGCAGGCTGGAGAGATCCATCGAGACCACCACCACGCCGGCGGTACGGCCCTGGCGCAGCACAGGCGCCATGCCGTAAAACAGGCAGCGCTCGGCACAGTACAGGCCGCTGGCGGGATGTTCGCTCGTGAGCACCTCCGCGAGCCTGGCCGTTATCAAGGCATCGGGTGCAGGCGTACTGCCGAAACCGGTCAGCAGCCGCTGACCGGCATCGTAGAGGCGCAGGCTTTCAAAACCCTGGTTGAGGCTGAGCTGATCCCAGTAAGGCTGCAGGGCGAAGCCGGATTCCAGGTCGGGCGGTCCGCCGCGATTGGCCACCAGGAAGTCGGCCAGCGCTGCTCCGGCGTCCACCAGCTGCCGCTCGTTCTGCTGGATCAGGAAGCGCAGCAGCGCCTCGTTGCGTGCCGCACTGTCGAGCCGCGTCTGCTGCACTTCGCGCCGCAGGTTGGAGTCGTTTATCCAAGTCAGTGCCACCGTGCCGACCGCCATGGCCAGCGTGAGCGGCAACAGCAGCTTCCATTTCAGGCTGAGGAATGCGGGCAGGCGCATGGCACTAGAACCGGTAGGCTGCCTGCAGGAGCCACATGTTCCAGCGCTGTTCGCGGCTGAGGAAGACGGGATTGTCAGGGCCCGGCAACCAACCGGTGCCGTCGACATGGTGAAATTCCGCGCGCAGCATCAGATTGGGCGTGGTATCCCAGCGTAGGCCCAGCGTCGTGTCGCGGGCAAACATGCTGTGCGCCGGCAGGCCGGTGGCTGCCGCGAACTGGCGGCCGCTCTTGTCGTGTTTGTCGCGGTAGAAGATGTCATGCCGCAACATCAGCTCCCAAGCGGGAAGGAAGCGCCATTCGCCCTGGAGATAGGCTGCCTGGATCACTCTGTGGCTGTCGGGCAGAAATGGGCCGAAGCCGGCGGTATCGAAACGGGGTTCGCCGTATTCCGCGGTCAACGTCAGGGTGTCGAGTCGTTGCTGCGCGGAGAACAGCAGGTTGCGGAAACGGATGCTGCCCGCCCTCAGGAGGTCAGCATTGCCGGGCGCGTAATCACCTGTGGCGTTGGCATAGGTCAGCATCAGAGTGGTGTCGGTCGGCAGATCCCAGCGCAGGCGGGCGCCAAGCGCCCCCTTGCCTTTCAGCTTGCCGGGCCGTGTGGTGCCGAGGAAGCTGTAATCGACGGATGGGCTGTCGAAATCAGGACGTACCCAGCCCAGCAGGAAATCGGTCGCACCGTATTGCTGCACGCTTGCACCATGCAGGAAGGCGCCAGGCGCAGCGAGCAGCAAATCGCGGCTGTTGTCGACATAGACCGATTGCGGCAGCAGGATGCCGGGGCGGGTGAAAGGCACGTCGCGCGTTTCGTTATACAGGCCGTAGGGCAGTTTGACCTTGCCGAGCTTGAGCCCGAGCTGGGTGGTCGTGGTTTGATAAAACTGCCAGTCGGCCTGGGCATAATCCACGCGCAGGCCGTCCTTGTCGCTTTCGCCGGCACGCCGATACAGCACTTGGCCTGACAGCCGCACGGCATCGAGCGCTTGCCAGGTCCCGTGGAGGCCGGCTTCGGTGAATTCGGTGCTGACCCCGTCCCGGCTGTCGCCGAAGAAGCGGTTGTTGGTGCTGCCGATCAGGCCCTGCGCCGCGAATCCCTGGATGTGGTAGCGGGGGCCGGCCAGTTCATCCGCCCAGACGGGCGACGCCGCCAGCAGACCAACCAACAGCAGGCTATTCCAGCCTGAGCGTCTTGATGCCGTCATAGACTATGTCCTTGCTTGTGTAGCCGATTGCACCCGGCGTGGCACGCACGCGCGCCCGCATTTCGTTCTCGTCCTTTACCTGGATCGGCGCGCTGGCCATGCCGCTGAAACTCATCCGGTCCCACGTCTGCCGCAGACGATAGGGATAGAGCCCGAGTTTTTCCTTGGCGAACGCCACATGCACCGGGTGGTCGTCCGGCAGTACAAAAATCACGATGGGCTCGCGGTTGGGCCACAGCGTCTGGCGCAGGGTGTAAATGTTGCGCAGGGTGGCGACGCTGATGCTGTGGCCTTCGACGTCGGCGTTGACGATGACTCCAGCCGATGCGGCAAGGGGGCTGACCAGAAGGATCAGCAGAACCAGCCGCCGGAAGAGAAAATGCGCATGTGCCACTGGGCGTAGGGAGTGTGTTTTATTGAGCTGCCGCTTTATAACATGGCAAATGCCACGCGGGCAGCAGCCGGGCGGCTCATCGTCGGTCAAGTTGTCTGACCAGCGTGCGTACGGGGGCGGGCAGGGCCGCATCGAGCGCATCGGCCAGGGGCATCCAGATCTGGCCGGGCGGGGTGTTGTGGCGCGGCGCAAGATGGAGTTCCACCGGCCGGATGTGCAGCCTGAAATGGGTGAAGCTGTGGGTGAATTGCGGCAGCGCCTGCTGGGTCAGCGCGATGAAGCCGAAGCGGTCGCGGCAGTGGCCGGCGGCATCGGCGTCGGGCGCCAGTTCGGGCAGGCTCCACAAGCCGCCCCATATGCCCTGCGACGGACGTTTTTCCAGCATCAGTTCGCCGCGATCGAGCAGAAGCAGCATCTGCACCTGTTTTTCGGGCAGCGTTTTTTTTGGGCGTGGCGCGGGCAGTTCGCTGATGCGACCCCGCGTGTGGGCGATGCAGTCGATGTTGACCGGACAGGCTGGACAGGCCGGCTGGCTGCGGGTGCAGACGAGCGCGCCGAGATCCATCATGCCCTGGGTGTAGGACTCGACGGTTGTGCGCGGTAGACGCGACTCGGCCAGCGTCCACAACGCCGCCTCGATTTTCTTGTCGCCGGGCCAACCGGCAATCCCGCCGTGGCGTGCCAGCACGCGCTTGACGTTGCCGTCGAGAATGGCGCACGGCTGGCCGAACGCCAGCGCTGCGATGGCTGCGGCGGTCGAGCGTCCGACCCCCGGCAATTGCGCGATGGCGGTCGGCAGAGCCGGAAATATCCCGCCATGTTCGGCCACGATGACACGCGCGGCGGCGTGAAGGTTGCGTGCACGGCTGTAGTAACCGAGCCCGCTCCACAATGCGAGCACGTCGTCCTCGCGGGCGGCAGCCAGGGCCGGAAGATCGGGAAAGCGTGCGACGAAGCGCTCGAAATAGGGAATGACCGTGGCGACCTGTGTCTGCTGCAGCATGATTTCCGACAGCCAGATGCGGTAAGGGTCATGTGTGGCTTGCCACGGCAGGCTATGGCGGCCGTGGCGCTGTTGCCAGCTGACGATACGGGATGCAAACGATTTCACCCCGGCAGGGTAGCCGGGGTGACGGGGCGAATCAATGGGAAACGGGACTACCCATAAGGAGTATGCCGTGGTTGTATGGCCGATAAATCCCTGAAGGGCTCCGATCCACTACGTGCTGAAGGACGTGTGGAATCGTATGCGGCAACACCACGCTCCACCACGCAAGTGGTAGGCCATGGTTGTAAAGCCGATAAATCGGCAACAACCACGCTCAGGCGTAACCGAGTTTCTGGCGGAACAGGTTCATCAGCTTGCCGAACGCAGAATCGGTGATCGATTTGCGTTCGACCAGCACGGCCTCGCCGCGACGCAGCTTGTCGGCCAGGCGATGCAGGCTGATGGAGAAGCTGTTCATGCCGTCCTGATCCGAGAACAGGTAGGTGTTCCTGATGCTGCTGATCCAGCCCAGCCGGGCCCAGCGGAAGGTGCCGTCGTCATAGTGGAACTCCACCCAGTCGCCCTTGTTGAGGGCGCGGGCGCGCTGGGTGAACT
>DATCTE010000405.1:0-3695 GCA_036568085.1 Thiobacillus sp. | reverse complement strand
GGTATGGAAGCGCCCGTCGCCGCCGAACAGGTTGTTGACCATGAGGAAGACCAGGTCGGGGTTGAAAATCATCAGCGCGGTGCCGCGCAGCGGCTTGAACTGGACCAGGTTGAGGTTGGTGGGCACCACCAGGTTGCGGATGAATTCGCTGTATTTCGACACCCGCACCGGCCCGACCGAGATTTCCACCCCGCGTCGCAGGAAATTGTAGAGGCCGATGCGGAGCAGGCGCGCAAACCGCTCGTTGATGATCTCGAGCGTCGGCATCCGGCCGCGCACGATGCGTTCCTGCGTGGCGAGGTTATAGGGGCGTGCGCCCGAATGATCGTCCGCTTCGGCCGGCGCCTCGTCGACTTCGCCCGTCACGCCTTTCAGCAGCGCGTCGACTTCGTCCTGCGAGAGAAAGTTGTCGGCCATGGATTTTTTACTGGATCACGAATGTGGTGAACAGGACGTCGTCCACCTGCTGCGGTTTGCCCTTGGGATCGAACGGCTGCTTGACCTGTGCCAGGATTTCCTGCGCCAGCTTTTTCTTGTCGGCGGCCGTGGCCAGCTCGTCAGCCTGCTTGCTGGAGAGCAGGGTCAGCAGGCGGCTGCGGACGCGCGGCATATGCACCTTGATGGCATCGACCTGGGCGGCGTCGGCCACCTGCAGCGTGATGTCGGTCTGCAAGTATTGCTCACCCCCCTGAAGATTGACGGTGAACGTCTCGAGCGGCAGGTACACCGGCACTTTCGGCGCTTCGGCTTCCTTGGCGTCATGGCCGCCCTGCATGAAAAACCACGCGCCGGCGCCACCGCCCAGCAGCACCACGAGGGCGCCCACGACGATGAGCAGCTTTTTCTTCGATTTCCTGGCTGGGGCGGCGCCCTCAGCTTCGACGACTTCGACAGGTACAGCAGGTGCGGCCATTGATGCTTTCCTCTATAGGGGCAATGGGGGGCAGATGGTTGTCATTATCGAAAGAAACATGCGTCTTCGATTCCGTAAAAAGAGGGGGAAAAGGGACGCATATCGTTTGATGCCGGGGTGATCGGGTCAGGCGAAGGTATCGACCAGGCCGCGCCCGGACTGCCGGGTCGGCGCCTGAACGGCCTGCAGGCCGGCCGGCGCGCCAGCGTCCGCCCCGGGGAACGGGGGCACGATGCGTTGTGCCTGGCGGTCGGGGGTGTCGTTTTGTTGCTGCGGCGTGTCGGCACTGACCGTCGCCTGTCCCAGCTGGATGCCGGCGTCGTTCATCATTTCACGCAGTCGCGGGAAGGCAGCTTCCAGTGCGTGACGCACTTCGGGCTGGGCCGAGAAGAAGCTGGCGGTGGCCTGATCGTTGGTGACATGCAGCACGATCTGCAACGGACCCAGATTGGGCGGGTTGAGGGTAAGCGATGCGGTCTGCTGGGTGCCCGCTGCCATCCACACCAGTTTGTCCCCCAGGGCCTGACCCCATGCAGACGTCCCGACCGTCGGCGCCAGCCGGGGCGCCGCCGCATCGGCGGCTGCAAGCTGGGTTTCAACCGGGGCGTGTGGAGCGGCCCGCATGAGCGGATTGCTCATGAGATCCAGCAGGGATTCCCCCGTCTTCGTGGAATCGGCTTGTCGGGCTGCCGCCAGCTGATCCACGAAAGTGGAGGCAGGGGCAGGGGCGGGGGCGGAACCCGCCGCAGGGGAGGCCGTGCGCGCGGTGGCGCCGGCAATCTGCATGTCTTCCTTGCCGGCAAGGCCGGGATCGGCCTTCTGCGTCCCGTGGGCCTCGCTGGCGTGCTGGCTGGCCTGCATGACCGGAATGGCGCGGCCCTTGCGGGCATCCAGGACGGGCACGCCAGATGCGCCAAGGGCAGGCATGGCGGCTGCCCCCTTGGTGGAGGCCGGCTCCGTGGTGGCAAGCCCCGTCCCGGGGACGGCCGCCGTCGGCCGGAACGCGTCCGGGCTGATCGGCAGCGCAAGCAGGGTCTCCGGTGCGACTGTGGCATCTTCGTCCGGGGCCGTGGCGCGGCGCTCGTGGGGGGTGCCCTTGTCCGCTTTGGCGGGCTGCGCGGAATCCGTCTTGCCATCGGCCGGACTGGCGGTCTGTGACGCAGAATCCGGCTTTGCACTGGCATCGCTGCTTTCCTTGGCGGCGTCGTTTTTGCGGTTCTGGGCGATTTCGCCCGACAGAACCTGGCTGAACGGTACGTCCGGGGCGCTGGAATCCGCCTGTTTGCCGGCCTGGGGAGCGGCCTGTACAGCATTGCCGGGCGTGAGATTCGTGGGGGTCGCGTTCATGGTGACGGTCCTGTTTCAGGAAGGGGTTCTCTTGTGCTGCGAACGCCGGGCGGCATGCTCGTCGTTCTGCTTCTGGTCGAGCCAAAGCTCGCGGCGCGACTGTTCCTTGTTCGCCCGTTCGGCCAGCGTGACGAAGGACATCTTCTTCTGCTCGCAGGCCTGCCAGGCTGCGCGTGCCTGGGCGATCCGCTGCTGGGCGTCGCTGACCACCTTCTGCTGGCCCGAGATGGCGTGGTCGAGCTTCTGCATGAACATCTGGAAGTTGTTGAAATGCGTCGTGCTGATCCCGGTGCTCAGGTTGCTCTGGCAGCGTTCCGCGTAGTCGTTGCGGTACTGCAGCAGCAGGTCGAGTTTCTGCACCGCCTCATCGCCGGCACGCAGCGCGAGACCCAACTGCTTGGCAGCCTCGTCGGTTTCCTTGTGCGCCAGGTCGATCAGGGTATTGAGAGCGGAGGGAGAGGCCATTCAATGTGCTCGATTCGTCGGGATGGTTATTGGAATAAGGCCGCGAGTTCAGTCAGACTTTCCTGTACGCCCGAGCGCTCGTGGATGGCCTGCTGCAGAAATGCCTCCATGCCACTCTGCAGCCTGATGGCCTCGTCCAGCAGCGGGTCGGTGCCGGCCGCGTAAGCGCCGACGTTGATCAGATCGCGGCTGCGCTCGTAGCGTGAATAGAGTTTCTTCAGGCGGCGTGCAAGTTGCTGCTGTTCCAGCGTCGTGATGCTGTGCATGGCACGGCTGATCGACTGTTCGATGTTGATGGCCGGGTAGTGTCCGCTCTCGGCAAGCGAGCGATCCAGCACGATGTGGCCGTCGAGAATGGCGCGCGCGGCATCGGCGATCGGATCCTGCTGGTCGTCGCCTTCGGTGAGCACGGTATAAAACGCGGTGATCGAGCCGCCGCCCGGCTTGCCGTTGCCGGCGCGCTCCACCAGAGCCGGCAGCTTGGCGAATACCGACGGCGGGTAACCCTTGGTGGCGGGCGGCTCGCCGATCGCCAGGGCGATTTCGCGCTGCGCCATGGCATAGCGGGTGAGCGAGTCCATGATCAGCAGCACGTTCTTGCCCTGGTCGCGGAAATGTTCGGCGATCGAGGTGGCATACGCCGCACCCTGCAAGCGCATCAGCGGCGGGGTGTCAGCCGGTGCGGCCACCACCACGGCGCGCGTCAGGCCTTCCTCGCCGAGGATCTGTTCGATGAATTCCTTGACCTCGCGGCCGCGTTCGCCGATCAGGCCGACCACGATCACGTCGGCGCTGGTGTAGCGCGCCATCATGCCCAGCAGCACGCTCTTGCCGACGCCGGAACCGGCGAACAGGCCCATGCGCTGGCCGCGACCGACGGTCAGCAGCGCATTGATCGCGCGCACGCCAGTGTCGAGCACTTCGGAAATCGGCGCGCGGCCGAGCGGGTTGGCGGCGCGCACCGACAGGG
>DATCTE010000404.1:0-2256 GCA_036568085.1 Thiobacillus sp. | reverse complement strand
CCGAACACGCCGCCCGCCAGTTCGTCGGCGAGCTTCTGCGCCTCGGCGAAATCGAGCGTGCCCTGATAGATGGCACGCCCGGTGATCGCACCGATGATGCCGTCCTTGGCGACGGTGGACAGCGCGCGGACGTCGTCGAGGTTGGTCACGCCGCCGCTGGCGATGACCGGAATCGACAGCGCCTGTGCGAGCCGCTGGGTGGCTTCGATGTTGACGCCGGTCAGCATGCCGTCACGGCCGATATCAGTATAGATGACGGCCTCGACGCCGTAGCCCTCGAAACGCTTGGCCAGATCGATCACGTCGTGGCCGGTCAGCTTGGACCAGCCTTCGACCGCAACCTTGCCGTCCCTGGCGTCCAGCCCGACCATCACGTGGCCAGGAAAGGCGTCGCAGGCTTCGTGCAGGAAGCCGGGATTCTTCACCGCAGCGGTGCCGATGATGACGTAGCGCACGCCGTCGTCGAGATAGCGTTCGATGGTGGCCAGATCGCGGATACCACCGCCGAGCTGCACCGGCATCTCGTCGCCCACCGCGTCGACGATGGAGCGGATCGCCGCGTCGTTGACCGGCTTGCCGGCAAAGGCACCGTTCAGGTCGACCAGATGCAGGCGGCGCGCGCCCTGCGCTTTCCAGTGGCGTGCAGTGGCGGCCGGGTCTTCTGAAAACACGGTGGCCTTGTCCATTTCGCCTTGCTCCAGGCGCACGCAGTGGCCGTCTTTAAGGTCGATCGCGGGAATAATTAACATGGCTGATCAGCAGGGTCGTACAGGTAAAATTTAGGCGCAGGCTGCGCCGGACATATCGCAGGCGGAGTCGTGCTCGCCTGGATTCCAGGTTACGAAATTGCCCAGCAGCGTCAATCCGGCATTCTGGCTTTTCTCCGGATGGAACTGGACGGCGAAGATGTTCCCCGACGCCACGGCACAGGTGAACGGGAAAGGGTAATGCGAGAAACCGGCAATCACCTCGGGCGTGGTCGGCTGCACAAAATAGCTGTGAACGAAATAAAAGCGCTCGCCTTCCTCGATCCCCACCCACAACGGATGCGGCATCGCCTGATGGACGTTGTTCCAGCCCATGTGCGGCACCTTGAGCTTGTTGCCGGCATCGTCATGCATCGCCTCGTGCGGAAAACGCTGTACCGTTCCGGGCAGTATGCCCAGGCAGGCGGTATCGCCTTCCTCGCTGTGTTCGAACAGCACCTGCATGCCCATGCAGATGCCCAGAAAGGGTTTGCTGCGAGCAGCATCGATGATGGCCTGGCGCAGGCCGCGCGCGTCGATCTCGCGCATGCAGTCGCGCGCCGCGCCCTGTCCCGGAAACACCACGCGCCCGGCTTCGGCAATCACTGTCGGGTCGGACGTCACCATCACGCTAGCCGACGGCGCGACATGCTCGATGGCCTTGGACACCGAGCGCAGGTTGCCCATGCCGTAGTCGATGACGGCGATATCGACGCTCACAGCGCACCCTTGGTCGACGGCAGCACATCGCCCATGCGGGCGTCGCTTTCCACCGCCATGCGCAGCGCACGGCCGAACGCCTTGAAGATCGTCTCGGCCTGATGGTGCGCGTTGATGCCGCGCAGGTTGTCGATGTGCAGCGTCACCCCGGCGTGGTTGATGAAGCCACGGAAAAATTCGAGGAACAGGTCGACGTCGAATTCGCCGATGCGCGCACGCGTGTAATCGACGTGGTATTCCAGCCCCGGGCGTCCCGACAGGTCGATCACCACGCGTGACAGCGCCTCGTCGAGCGGCACATAGGCGTGGCCGTAGCGGCGGATGCCCTTCTTGTCTCCGAGCGCCTGCGCGAAAGCCTGCCCCAGCGTGATACCCGTGTCTTCCACCGTATGGTGGGCGTCGATATGCAGGTCACCCTTGGCCTGGATGTCCAGGTCGATCAGGCCATGGCGGGCAATCTGGTCGAGCATGTGGTCGAGAAACGGCACCCCGGTGGCGAGCTTCGACACCCCCGTGCCGTCGAGATTGAGGCTGACCGTGATCTGGGTTTCGAGGGTGTTGCGAGTGACTTGTGCGGTGCGCATGGCGTCGGAAAATAAGGCTGTAGAGGGATTCTAGCAGTTCACAATGGCTTTCAATGCGCCCAGCAGTGCATCGCATTGCGCATCGGTCCCCACCGTGATGCGCAGGAACGGCGCAATGCGGTCCGGATTCTTGAAATGCCGCACGATGATGCTGCGCTCGCGCAGGCGCGAAGCCAGCACCGCGCCGTCGTGCCCCGAATGGCGGG
>DATCTE010000403.1:0-2018 GCA_036568085.1 Thiobacillus sp. | reverse complement strand
CTCGACCTGGACCGCAAGATCCAGTTCATGGCGATGAAGCGCGAAGTGCTGCGGCTGGGTGGCTACCGACGTGAGCTGTTCATAAGCCACACGCCGGACCTGTGGGACTTGGCGGATGCCGTGATCGATATCGGCGCGTTGAAGGTGGCGGCATGAACGATATCAACATCGACTTTTTATGGAAGGCGTTTGCGGAGAAACGCGGCATAGCTGCACACGGACCGCGGAACGCGGTTTTAGCAGAAGCGTTCTATGCAGGGGCGCATGCCGTGTTGACAAAGTTGCATTCAGCAGCTGAGTCAATTGCTGACGCGCCAGATAAAGAGTCGGGGACAGCTACTCCACTGTCCCTGCCTCAACATGGTATGGCAAAGCGCGACGATAGGGAGATCGTTTCAGGTAGAGACAATGGCGAGCGACTGACCACCGAGCAGGCCGCCGAGTATCTCGGCGTGAAGCCGTCCACCCTCGAAACCTGGCGCTGTAACAAGCGCTACGGCCTCGCCTACATCAAGCTTGGCCGCCTCATCCGCTACCGCGTCCGGGACCTCGACGCGTTCCTTGAGCGACGGACTAGACAGGATGACGCGTGACGACATGCACCAAATGCCGCCGGCCGCTGACCGACCCGCTGTCGATATCGCTCGGCATGGGGCCGACGTGCCGCGGTGGACTGCGGCGCGGCCGCCCGCAGCGGAAGGACGAATTCACACAAGACATATTCGGGAGCGAGCCAACAATGCGTGACAACAGCCTAGCGCGCCTATTCGATTCCTGCGGTGAATGCCGCCTGGAGATTGGCGGGACGAATAAATACAGGACATTGACCAGCGATCAGATTGTTGAAGTTGTCGATGCGCTGGAACTGGTAGCAAGAATGAAGGAGCCAGGACAGATCATGCCAATGCAGCAGGAGCTGAAAAGCACGCGCCCGGTGATGATCCTGGAGCGCATGTTTGATGCCGATAAAAGCGAGGACACGGCGCGGGACAGCCAAGCCGGCGACTTCCATGGATTCTTCCAGGCTGGCCTTTATATCGATGGCCGCGGCAAGAACAATCCGGTCGCCGTCGTCGAGCTGCCGGATGGATCAGTAAAGGCCGTCGACTGCGAAATGATCCGCTTCCTGGATCGCCAAGCATGACCGGCCTCACGATATCCACCAATCTGGTGCTGCCACCCGAGGCCTGCACGCAGACCTTCGCAATACTGGCCAAGCGTGGCGTCGGCAAGACCTACACCGCGAACGTCATGGCAGAGGAAATGCTCGAGGCCGGCATGCACCTGGTGGTTGCGGACCCCGTCGGTGTTTGGTGGGGCTTGCGATCGTCAGCGGACGGTAAGCACGCCGGGCATTCCATCGTCGTGTTTGGTGGAGATCATGCCGACCTACCCTTGCAGTCGACGTCCGGGCAGGTGATCGCCGATCTGATCATCCAGGAGCGCATCCCCGCGGTGCTGGACCTGTCGCTGTTCCGCAAGGGCGAGCAGACGCGGTTCATGACCGACTTCTGCGAACGGCTGTACCAGAAGAACCGCAACCCGCTGCACTTCATGATGGACGAGGCTGATGCCTATGCACCACAACGCCCGCAGCCGGGCGAGCAGCGTCTATTAGGCGCCGTCGAGGACATCATCCGCCGCGGCCGCGCCCGAGGCCTCGGCGCAACGCTCATCACCCAGCGTGCGGCGGTGCTCAACAAGAATGTGCTGACGCAGATCGAAGTGCTGGTCGCGCTGCGCACCATTGCCCCGCAGGATCGCGCCGCGGTCGACGCCTGGATACAGGTGCACGGCACCGCCGAACAGCGCAAAGAGCTGATGGAGTCCCTGCCGTCGCTGCCGATCGGCACGGCCTGGTTCTGGTCGCCGGGCTGGCTGGATATGTTCAAGCGGGTGAAGGTCAGGCAGCGCCGCACCTTCGACAGCTCGGCGACGCCGAAGATGGGGCAGCAGGTGATCGCGCCCAAGGCGCTGGCGCCTGTCGACCTGGAAAAAATACAGGCGCGGATCGCGGC
>DATCTE010000402.1:0-5389 GCA_036568085.1 Thiobacillus sp. | reverse complement strand
CCGCGGCACGACGGAAGACTATCCGCTCAACCGGATCCTGATCGACGAGGACCCGGCAGTCGGTCTCGAACTGGAGCGCCAGGGGGTTACGCAGGATGCCGTTCCGGCGGCGGGGCAGAAGGTCCTGATCCAGCGCAATGGCAACGTCGCCTTCGACGTGACCGACACGCTCCACCCCGACGTGGTGGAAGCGGCTGTGCTGGCCGCGCGGGTGGTGGGACTCGACGTGGCAGGGATCGACATGGTGGCGGAAGACATCTCGCGGCCGCTGGCGGAGCAGGGCGGGGCCATCGTCGAAGTGAACGCGGGACCGGGACTGCTCATGCACCTCAAGCCCGCCGAAGGCACCCCGCGTCCGGTGGGCCGCGCCATCGTCGACCACCTGTTTCCCGGTGGGGAGAGCGGCCGCATTCCCATCGTCGGCATCAGCGGTTCGCAGGGGACGACTGCCATCGCACACCTGGTCGCCCAGCTGATTACGTGCACCGGCAAGCGCACGGGTCTGGCCTGCCGCGACGGACTGTATCTGGGCACGCGCCAGGTCAGGCCGGGGAACTGCGCAAGCTGGCGTTCAGGCCGTCAGTTGCTGATGAACCCGGGGGTGGAAACCGCCATTTTCGAACACGATGCGAGATCGATCCTCGGCGAGGGCTATGCCTATGACCGCTGTCAGGTCGGCGTCGTGACCGACCTGCAGATGGACGCGTCGCTGGCCGAGTACTACATCCGCGAGCCCGAGCAGATGCACACGGTGATGCGTACCCAGGTGGATGTGGTCCTGTCGGAGGGAATGGCGGTCCTGCATGCCGCCGACCCGGCGGTGGCGGAACTGGCTTCGCTGTGCGACGGCGGGGTCCTGTTCTACGCGCTCGACCCCGATCTGCCGGTGATCGCCGAACACCGCGCACGGGGGGGCAGGGCGGTGTTCCTGCGCGACAAGCAGGTGGTCATCGCGGGCGGGAGCGGCGAACGGCCGTTCTTCGACCTGGGCACCCTGCCGTCAGCCATGGACGGGAACGCCCTCCTGCAATCCTTGCATGTACTCGCCGCAATCGGAGTCGCGCTGGCACTGGACATCCCGCCGGACCTGATCCGGGCCGGGATCGAAACCTGCGTCTCGCTCCACGCGCCTGCGAGCCAGGCCAGCCATTCAGGATAGATACCCGACCGGCCCGATCGGCCGTCGGACACCCCCACAGGAACAGGCGTTCATGGAAATATCACGTATCCGGGCACTGCGCGGACCCAATCTCTGGAGCCGGCACACGGCCATCGAGGCCTTGGTGCGGTGTGCGCCCGAAGAGACCATGATCGGCACGATCAGCGGATTTGAGGCGCGCCTGCGGGCGCGTTTTCCGGAAATAGGCCCGATGCGTTCAATCGGGTATGAGGACGACATTTCAGCGGCGCATGCGCTGGCGTTCGCCGCGCTCGGCCTGCAGGCGCAGGCCGGTTGTCCGGTCAGTTTCTGCGTCACCTCGCCCACGGTCGAGGCGGGAACCTATCAGCTTGCCTTCGAATATACCGAGGAAGCCGTTGGACGACTGGCGCTCGAACTGGCCGAGTCGCTGTGCCGTGCCGCGCGCGACGATACTCCGTTCGATCTGGAGGAGGCCCTGGCACGGCTGCGGGATCTGGACGAAGACCTTCGCCTCGGCCCCAGCACCGGTGCCATCGTCCAGGCCGCTGTCGCGCGGGGCATTCCCTATCGGCGCCTGACGACGAGCAGCCTCGTGCAGTTCGGCTGGGGAAGTCGTCAGCGGCGCATCCAGGCGGCCGAGACCGACCGTACCCGCGCCATTTCCGAGACGATCGCCCAGGACAAGGACCTCACCAAGAAGCTTCTGGAGGCTGCCGGCGTCCCGGTGCCGCTCGGGCGGGTCGTGAACGATGCCGAGGATGGCTGGGCGGCCGCCTGCGAGATCGGGCTTCCGGTGGTGGTCAAGCCGCGCGACGGCAATCAGGGCAAGGGCGTGACGGTCAACATCCTGACGCGGGAACACTTCATGGCGGTGTATGGCGCCGCGGCGGCGATCAGCGAGGACGTGCTGGTGGAGCGCTTCATTCCGGGCCATGATCACCGCCTGCTCGTGGTCGGCAATCGCCTGATCGCCGCGGCCCGCCGCGAACCGCCGCATGTGATCGGCGATGGCGTTCACACGGTGCGCGAACTCGTCGCGCAGGTGAACAGCGACCCGCGCCGCGGCGAGGGCCACGCCACCTCGCTGACGCGGATTCGGCTCGACGATATCGCGCTGGCCCGTCTCGCCGTGCAGGGTTACAGCGCTGACACGATCCCCGCCATGGGCGAACGCGTCGTCCTGCGCAACAACGCCAACCTGAGCACAGGCGGCACGGCGACCGATGTAACCGACGATGTCCATCCGGACGTGGCGGCCCGGGCGGTGGAAGCGGCACAGATGATCGGGCTGGACATCTGCGGCGTCGACGTCGTCTGCCAGACCGTACACAAGCCGCTGGAAGAACAGGGCGGTGGGGTCGTCGAGGTCAACGCGGCGCCGGGCCTGCGCATGCATCTCATGCCCTCCTATGGCAAGGGGCAGCCGGTGGGTGAGGCCATCGTCTCGGCCCTGTTTCCACCGGGCGAGGATGGACGGATTCCCGTGGTGGCGGTGACCGGCACCAACGGCAAGACCACGACCGTGCGCCTGATCGCCCACTTCCTGACGCTCGCCGGCAAACGCGTCGGCATGACCGCAACGGATGGCGTGTATGTGCAGGGCCGGCGCATCGACACCGGCGACTGCAGCGGCCCGAAAAGCGCACGCAACATCCTGCTGCATCCGGATGTCGACGCGGCGGTGCTGGAGACCGCCCGCGGCGGGTTGTTGCGCGAAGGCCTGGCATTCGACCGCTGCAAGGTCGCGGTGGTGACGAATATCGGGATGGGCGACCACCTCGGCCTCAACTTCATCACCACGGTGGAGGATCTCGCCGTGCTCAAGCAGGTGGTGGTGCAGAACGTCGCCCCGGACGGCGTCGCGGTCCTCAACGCCTGCGACCCCAGGACCGCCGAGATGGCGATCCATTGTCCGGGTTCGGTGACTTTCTTTGCCAGCGAACCCCACCATCCGATCATTGCCGCCCATCGCGCCCAGGGCCATCGGGTGATCTACCTGGACAGCGACTGCCTCGTGGCGGCGCGGGGCGATGCCGAGCAGCGCCTGCCGCTGGCGGAGATCCCGCTCACGCACGGGGGCGCCATCCGTTTCCAGATCGAGAATGCGATGGCGGCCACTGCCGCCGCCTGGGCGCTGGAACTGGACTGGGACATCATCCGCAAGGGCCTGCGCAGCTTCGACAGCTCGGCGCAGAGCACCCCGGGCCGCTTCAATCTGTTCGATTACCGCGGCGCCACGCTCATCGCTGACTACGGTCACAATCCGGATGCCATCCTCGCCCTCGTCAAGGCGGTGGAAGCCCTGCCGGCGCAACGCCGGATCGTCGTGATCAGTGGCGCGGGCGACCGGCGCGACGAGGACATCCGCGAGCAGACCCGGATCCTGGGCGCGGCGTTCGACGAGGCGGTCCTCTATCAGGACCAGTGCCAGCGCGGCCGGGCCGAGGGCGAGGTGCTGGCACTGCTGGAGGAGGGGCTGCGCAACGCATCGCGCACGCGTGCCGTCGAAAAAATCACCGGCGAATTCCTTGCCATCGATACCGCGCTGTCGCATCTGCAGCCGGGCGACCTGTGCCTGATCCTGATCGATCAGGTCGAGGAAGCGCTGGCCCATATCGCCCGGCGCATCGCCGGGTCCTGAGCAGTCCCTCCGGCGACAGGACCCCGACGAGCCCCCCCATGCGTCCCGCCTGAACTAATAACGCACTGCCCGTATCCAATTGGCTGCCCGCATGGGTGGGCAGCATCGCATGCCTAGAAGCGAAGACTGCTCGTTCAGCCATGAATGAGGGAGACCGCATGAAAGTTTCATGGAAAGACAGCATTTACCTGCAACGGGAAGAACTGGCGCGCATCCTGCGCGAGCCGCTGGGGCAGCTGGCCGAGCAGTGCGCCCCGGCGTGGGGGCAATGTGAAGCGCTGGATGCGATTCTCGCGGAACACGTCTCGAGCATTCCGCATTGTTCGTTTCTGTACTGCATCGGAACCGATGGCATACAAATCTGCAACAACGTCGGCCAGCAGGGGATTGTGCCTGAACACCTCGGGCGCGACCGCTCGCAGCGCCCGTACATGAAGGAACCGGTTCCCGATTGGGGATTTCTGCTGTCGGATGCCTACATCAGCCTAAGAGGGCGCCGGCCCTCGCTTACGGCGCTGCAGGTGGTGTGCCGGGATTCCGGGACCCTGGGTTATCTCGGTGCCGACTTCGATTTGCGCAATCTGCCGGTGACCTCCGAGCTCTACGAGGAGCCCGGCTATTGGCGCCAGGTGAAAGGCGACCCGGCGATCCGCGGCACGGTGTTCCAGCAATGCCGAGTGGAAAGCCGGATGGACGGCAATATCGAACAGGCCCTGTCCATCCTGGAGGAGCTGCTGACACAACGCGGCGTGTTTCAATGCCAGATCCATTTTTCCAGCAGCCAGGTGACGATCTGGACCGTGGACGATCCGTTCCGGTATCGCATACTGGATGCCGAGGCCCTGAGCGATCCGGACATCTGCCTGGTCTATCCAGCCTGCCCCTATCCCGCCGATGCCGCGATTCCGCAGCACCACATCGGACGGGTCCTGGATACCATGCAGTCCTTGCGGCTTTCCGATCCAACTTTTTATCTGCGCATGGCCTCGATCAATATTTTTAACGACATGGTGAGCGTGACGTTTTCATGCGATGGCTCGCACTACATGCCGCATGTCGAGTTTCTGATGAAGGGCACGTCATTCTGGTTCTGATGCCGGCAGGACGTCTCGTCGCCGGGTCGAAAGCTGCGCATGGGAATGCACAACGATGCGTCGGGCGCGATAATCCCGTTGCAAACGGGCGCCGTGCCCGGCTGTTTGATAGGTTCGGGAGGACGATCATGCGCTACACGAAAATCATCTGTGCGATGGGCTGCGTGCTGGGGCTGGCGAGCCCGGCGATGGCCGCGGAGACCGGGGCAGCAGCCGTGGAGCGACCGCTGGTGAAGGTCGATCCGCAGGCCCGTTACCGCGCGGTCTACGACATCCACACCGGAGATACGGCGGCGGGGATCAGCAAGGGACTGTACTTCGCGCGCGGCCTGATCGAGGCCTACCGCAAGCAGGGCGTGAAGCCAGACCAGCTTGATATTCACCTGGTGATGCACGGTGATGCCGCGAAATTTCTGCTGATCGACGAGACGTACCGGACAGCCGTCAACGACCCTTTCGCCGTCAATCTCAATGCCAGGGTCACCCAGGATTTGCTGGACCTGGGCGTGCATG
>DATCTE010000401.1:0-6253 GCA_036568085.1 Thiobacillus sp. | reverse complement strand
CGACGTGATGATCACGCCCCTGCTGGCAGACCTGGATCTGATGGAATTTCACCGGGGCAGCATCGCCATCGACGCCGGGCGCCGGGCTGTCGAGTTCGCGCTGCCGCAGTTGCAGGCACGTCTGAATGGCGCGAATGAAGCTTGATTGCGAAAAACCGGGTCAGGGGGTGGAGGCGCACAGCGCCAGCTTGCGCACGCGATCCAGCCGCTTGATCGCCGCCTCCCGGCGCGCCGCCTCCGCGCGGTTGGCTGCGGCTTCGACATAGACCAGCTCCACGGGACGCCGGCTGCGCGTGTAGCGCGCACCCAGTCCGGTGTCGCCGTTGTGCTCGGCGACGCGGCGGGCAAGGTCTGTGGTGATGCCGGTGTAGAGCGAGCCGTCGGCGCAGCGCAGCATGTACACACACCACGCGGCGCCCGGAGCGATCGGCATGCTCAGATCATACGTCGGCGGACAGCTGTTGCGCCCACAGCAGTGCATCCATGTGCACGCCGTTGATGTCGGCAACGTCGCGTCCGATCTGTGCAGCCAGGGTTTCGATGCTGCTCAGGTCCTCCTGCTCGCAGGCAATGGCCAGCGCCAGGTAGGGCGCATAGGGTCCGCGCTGCGACACGATGGCTTCGGTGATTTCGGCCGGCAGGCTGATCTGCTTCAGCACCTGCTCCATCGGCATGCGCATCACCACGTCGAGCAGCGAAAACAGCCCGGCAACGAAAATTTCGTCGCGCGCCTTGGCAAACAGCGCGCGTCCAGCCAGCTGCTCGGCCACCCGCCCGCGCACCAGGGCATTTTCCAGCACGGCCTGGTCGAGTTCCTGCGCCTGGCCGCCGGTGAACAGGATCAGCGTGAGCCAGCGATACAGCTTGTCCTGCCCCATCACCATCAGCGCCTGCTCGATGCCGCCGACCTTGTTCATCAGCCCCATGCCAGGGGAATTGACGTAGCGCAGCAAGCGGACCGACAGCGCCGGGTCGTGGCGGAACTGGGCCGCCAGCTCCGGCTGCTCGGCGCCGGTGCGCACCCGGTTCATCAGATCCAGCACCTTGGCGCGCGAGGGACCCATGGCGGGACTGCCGAGGTTTTCGCGGCGGGTGATGAAGGGTCCCATGAACAGCGCAAACTGCAGCTTGTGGCACATGTGGAACGCTTCCAGCGTCTGCACGTCGGTGGCGACAAACCGCTTGCCTGCCGCCACCTTGGATACCGCTGCCATTTGCGCGGTGATGGCGGGAATGTCCTCGCTGCTGACGTCCATCACCACATAATCGGCATGCTGCAGCAGCACATGCCGTTCGGGACGCATGGCCGCGTCCGCCTGTACCGCAAAATTGAACCCGCGCGACTTCAGTTCGGCCAGTCGCGCCAGCAGGGGAGCATCGACGGTGACTCCGGCGTCGAGATTCAGGAGCCAGACCGTGCCGGCGGCCGGCCATTCCTCGATGAGTGGGTGATTCAGGGTAGCCGGCGCAATCGGCACGAACGCCAGGCGCTGTTCCAGCATGCGCGCAATATCCATGCGCTGCAGGTTGCCGAGCAGGGTCTCGTCATAGAGACGCTGCATGTCGGGCAGGGCCGCATCGCGCTGCTCGTCGGGCGAGCGGCGCAGCATGAAGGTATAACCCGCCACTTTCTGGTCGCGGCCCAGCAAGGCCTCGCGACGCATGACCGAGGGCGTTTTCGTCTCCGGCTTGGGCGCAACCTCCTGCTCTGCCGGCACGGCACGCGGCGGCGGCGCAGCGGCGTTGTCCTTACCCGACCACATTCCAACAAGACGATTCAGCACGCTGCATTCCTCCATTACGAACTCTTGGACTTCGAAGGAAGAAACGGCAGCGGCGGCCAGGACTGAAGCCTGCACGCACACTTTTTTTTGCCCGCCCGGATTGCAGCGTGTGCGTGGCCGGGTTGATGTCGTGGAAGGAAGCGATGCGCATCACACGGTTTGCCTGGATGAGCACCGCCCCGGCGATACCACACACCCGCTTTGAATAGGCTCAAGCGTAATGTAGAGTTTATTCATGCAGATCGAATGCTACGCCCAGCGCCTGCTCAATCCGTTTCGCGGAGTGGTGCACACGATCCGATACCAGTCGGCCGAGGCGGTGACGACCGACGGCATCGAATGGGATATCTACGTGGCCAACGACGCCCTGCTCGACGGCCTCGGACGTGCCGGACGGCGGGCGCAGATTTCCGATATCCGCTACGGCCACTGGTCGGCGGAAAAGGGCCTGAAACGCGGCCCGCTCTTTCCCTCGGACGATTTCAAGCGGCTGGAAGACATGGGCGCCGTGGTGTACGAACACCTGCTCAAGGTGCATCGCGAAGTGCCCTTCGCCTTCCGCGACCAGTTCGAACTCTGGCTGCTCGACCGGCACGACCAGCCGCTCGCGCTGCTACACAGCGTGCGCACCGACATCGAAACCGACACCAAACCCCCGCTCGACTGGCGCGCCGGCATGGCGGCACAGGAACATTTCCAGAGCGCTGCGGTGGCCGGGCTCAACGAGTCTGCCGGCGTCTATCTGACGCGCCATGTGAACAGCCTCGCCAGCGGCGTGGTGCAATGGTTCCGACGCTCGGACGATGGTGCGGGGCTGGGGCTGCATACGCTCAAAGGTGGCGACCACCTGCGTGGTCGCGTGCTCGATGCCGACGCTTTTCCCCAGCTGTTCATCTCCACCGCGGACATGGACGATGCGCACACCCGGCTGGTGCACGATTACCACGCCTGGCAGGCGCCATGGATGCTGCTGCTGCCGCACCTCGACCTCGCCACCCGCAGCAGGCTCGAGGCCTGCGCCTGCCAGCAGGCCGAGCTGATCGAAAAGCACTGCCGGCTTTATCCCGTCGTGATCGATCGCCCCGCGCTGCATGCCGCGCGCGTCGAGGCGGCGCTGGTGCGCAGTCAGCCGCGCAAGAAGCCGGAGAACGAGGTCATGCCGATGTATTACATCGAGCTCGGCGTCAGCGCGGACGAATAGTCAGGCTGCGATACTTATCGCCCAGGAGTAAAGGCTCCCCGGATAGGACGGGAAGGCACGGGACTATTGCTGTGGTGCGAGCGCCTGCTCGATTTTCCGGCTGTCGACATATTTTTCCAGCTCGCCGAGGCCCTGGGTGACACCGGGATCGGCAAACAGTTCACGGGCGGCGACCTGCCCCAGCATCTGGAATCCGGTCTGCACCGCGGCGGCGCCCTCGTACTTCACCGCCTGTTGCGCCTGCGCCCGACACGACACGGTGAGCAGCTTTTCGAACAATTGCGCCGTGGATCGGGTTATCCCGGCGCGTTCCGCTTCGGTCACCGATGCGATCGACTTGACCGCAGGATGCAGGGCCGCGGTGGCGAACATCCATTTGACCAGCGCATTCTTGTCGGCCGCGGTGGTCGATTCGACCAGACACTTGGCCAGATCGTCCGAATATGGACCCGCCTGCGCCAGCCCGGCACTCAGTGCCAGCGCGCTCAGGACAGCCTGCCCCCATCTCATCACCGAACCTCGTTGTGTCATCACTGTGTCCTCACATCCGTACCGGTTCGAAGGTCGCGTCGAGATTCTGGTCGTCGCAATAATCCAGGAAATCGCCGCGCAGCGTGGCGATGTGGGCATCGGCGGGGATGCCCAGCGTCATGTGGACGGCGAACATCGGCGCGCCGGTATGCGGGGCGGGATAGGTCTCGGTGTCGAGCGCCTCGATGTTGATGTGCAGGCGCGCGAAGAAGTTGGCGAGACTGTTGACGATGCCGGGCTGGTCGAGCGCGGCGACCTCGACGGTATAGGGAATCAGCGGCTTGTCGGCGCGGGTCGGACGGGTGCGCTGCTGGGTAAGCGAGAGACCGAGCTCTTCGGCGACGGCGGGAAGCCGCGCTTCCAGCTTGGCCAGGGCGTCCCAGCTTCCAGACACGCGCATCAGCAGCGCAAAGCGGCCGCCGAGTGCAGCCATGCGCGACTCTTCGATATTGCAGCCGGATTCGTTGATGCGGCGGGTAAAGCCTTCCACCAGGCCGATTTTGTCTTCGCCGCTGGCGGTGATGACGAGTGATTCGGTGTCGTTGGCCATTATTAAATAAGCTCCCGGTCTGACAGTTCTTTTTTGATATAGGCGTAAATGATTGGCGCGGCGATGACGCCCTGCACGCCGAACGCGGCTTCCATCACCAGCATGGCGACCAGCAGTTCCCACGCGCGCGCCTGGATCTGCCCGCCGATGATACGGGCATTCACGAAATATTCGAGCTTGTGGATGAAGATCAGAAATCCCAGCGATGCGGCGGCGACGTTTAGCGATTGCGACAGCGAAATGATGACGATCACGCTGTTGGAAATGAGGTTGCCCAGCACCGGTATCAGGCCGACCACGAATGTGACCAGGATCATGGTCTTGGTGAAGGGCAGAGATACGCCGAATGCGGGCAGCACCCCCATCAGGTAAACGCCCGTGAGCAGTGCATTGAGCGCCGAGATGCGCACCTGCGCAAATACCACCCGGCGGAAGGCCTCGCCCAGACGGTGTGCGCGCTCGCTCAGCGCTTGCGCCAACGGCGCCAGCGTCTGGTGCGGGATCGCCTCGCGCAGTGCGATGAGGCTGCCGATCATGAGTCCGAGCATGAAATGCAGCAGCGTATGTCCGACGTCGCCGCTGAGCTTGCGGATTTCCAGTGCGTGGTTGCGCAGCCATTCGACCAGACCTGCACGGATGACCGACTCATCGCCCTGCGGCAGCCACGATGCCGCCCACTGCGGCAGCAGCCCGCGCGAGTTGTCGATGATCTCGGCCATCTTCGTCAGCAGCCCCGTCACGCTCCCTTCGGCCCGCAGGTACACAATCGCCCCGGCGGTAAACCCGCCCAGTGCACCGAGCACGATCAGCGTGATGAGCGACACCACCAGCACCTTGGCCCAGTTATGGTTGAGGCGACCGATGACGAAACGCGGCGCCAGCAGGTGCACCAGCTGGACCACCAGCAATCCCGCCAGCAGCGCCGGGAGCAGGTGAAAGATCAGGGTAAACGTCAATCCGGCCGCCATCATCAGCCAGGCAGCGATCTGATAGCGGGTAATGGCGAAAGGCGCAGGGGTGGCAGTCATGGCCGCACAGTGCCAATAAAAACGGCGCACGGCAAGCGGCTGCGCCGGGCAACGCTCAGGGCTGCGCATTGGGAGATGTTCTGCACGGTTTCGGGACCGGGTCCCGGCACAACTGCCGCGCTCTTCCGCGCACCCCATGAAAAAAGCCCGACGGCGAGGTCGGGCCTGTTGTTTCGGCTGTCAGTCAAACGGAATGAAAATTCTCAGGCCGCCTTGCGACGCATCATGCCCATGCCGAGCAGGCCGAGCCCCAGCAGACCTAAGGTGGCAGGCTCCGGGACCGCATTGTTCCGCAGGGACAAGGACAGGGTGTAGTCGCCAGTCGAGATTGATGTCTGGTTCTCGATATTCGTTACGACACCGAATCCGGCGGGCGCAAGACCATCCATGAACCAGCCCTGGTTGCTGGCATTGACCGCATACATGGCGTAGTCGCCGATGCCGATGTAATAGGTGCCGGCGCCGATGGCGTAGCTGAGCAGCGAATTCAGGCCGCCGCCCGAGTCGTCATCCCCGGCCAACGCGTTGAAGCCCGCATCGAACAGGCCGATGTTGGTGTCAATCTGGCTGCTCGTGGCCAGGATGGTCAGGGTGCCGGCGGACCCGAACACCAGCTTGTAGACGTCGCCTTCGTCGCGCTGGCCGATCGTGCCCTGGATCGTCATGTCCGTGGCCAGTTGGGCCGAGGCCAGGACATTCGAGGCGTCCCCCGATTCGATATAGGCGGCCTGTGCCGACGCCATGCCCGTTGCGAGCGCGATCGCCACGCCCAGTTTGTTCAGGGTTGATTTCATTTTTTCTCCGCTTTCGTTTTCTTTTGTGTTGACCTGGCCTGGCTGAACCCCTCGACAGGTTTCGGCTGACCGTGCATGCCCCACAATAAGCATTTACTGTGCCACCGCGGGCACAGGATTTATGAGTTCTCTTTCAATACAACAGGTTAAACGCTAGTGGCCAGCCTGACCTCAAGCCGCCGCGACGTGCCCCCCCCCGGTTTGTAAAATTCCCCGACGCGCAGTCACACCCTTCTGGCCAGCGACACGACGGGTTGATCCTGTCCCTGCCTCAGGACCCAGCCTGATAACCGAGCGCAGCGCCGGTCTGCGCGGCCGCTTTCTGCAGCGCCTCGGCCCAGCCAGGCTTGTGACGGTCCGCCGGC
>DATCTE010000400.1:0-2563 GCA_036568085.1 Thiobacillus sp. | reverse complement strand
GAAGAGGCGCGCGAAGCCCTGGCCGTGCAGCGTGCCGACGACGTGGTCCATGGCCTCGATCACGCGCGCTTCGCCGTCCGCGTCGCCGGGCAACAGCCCGGCTTTCGGGTAGCTGCGCGCCAGCCACCAGGCGATCGCCTGGAACTCGGTCAGCGCCGAGCCGTCGTCGCGCACCAGCGCGGGAATGGTCGCTTTCGGATTGACCGCGAGGTAATCCGGCTTGCGGTGATCGCCCGCCGGCAGGTTGACGATATATACCTCGAACGGCAGCTCGAGTTCCTCCAGCAGAATGTGGATGCCGGTGGAGCAGGAGCCGGGCGTCATGTAGAACTTCATGGGCATTGTTGGATTTCCATTACATACACAAACCCCGTTCGGGCTGAGCTTGTCGAAGCCTGTGCCCACTTCGACATGCCCTTCGACAAGCTCAGGGCGAACGGTGATTGAGGACCTGATCGTCGCGCGTTTCTTCTTAGTCGTCTTCCATGGACGGCAGCAGGATCACCTCGTCCGGCACGCCGTTGCCGTTTTCCTCGAAATCGAGGCCGCCGACGAGCGAGTAGCCGGCATCGCCCTCGATCAGCACCACGGCCTGCGCCGGCATCCGCTGCAGCGCGGCGATCAGCTGTCCCACCGTCATGCGGCCTGGCCCGGCGCGAGGCGGATGTCGACGTCGCGCGCCAGCCAGCCCAGCGTCACCGCGCGGAAGGCCTTGTCGTCCGCCGCGTCCCAGATCACGCACAGCAGGGCTTCGTCCTTGGTCAGGAGCTCGTCCTTTGCCATTTTTTCGTAGGCTGCCGCACAGGCCAGCGGGTCGGCCTCGTGCTGGGCGAACACGGCGGAAGCGGCCTTGATGCCTGCGGTGATCTCGTCCGGGGAAGCCAGGTGAATGTGATCGCCTTCGATTCTGATGGGGGCCTGCATGGGATGCTCCTGTCTGGGTGTCATGCCGAACACGCCTGGCCGGCCGGCCGTTCCAGCGCCATGGCGCGGAATACCGAACAGCGCCGGAAGGCTTCGGCACCGGGTTTGATTTGTTTCTGGCTGCAGTACTTGGCCGTCAGTTTCGCCAGCCCCTTGATGTCGCGGCCGCTGGCGCCGGGGAACAGGTCGACCAGTTCGTCCAGCAGGGCAGCCTCGACGTCCAGCGCGAACTGCGCCAGCATCACCTGCCAGATCCGGCGCCGCGCGTCGCGGTCTGGCTGTTCGTAGCGGATCATCGCGATGCAGCGCGAGACGATGGCCTCGTCGATGTCATCCACCCGGTTGGTGGTGAGGAACAGCAGGCCGTTGAAATACTCCAGCACGCGCAGGAACACGCCGACCACGGCGTTCATCGCGATGTTGTCGTCGCGCCGCTTGATGTAGACGTCGGCCTCGTCGATCAGCATCACCGCGCCCCAGCGCTGCGCCCGGGTCAGCACCTCCTTGAGCGCGGTTTCCATCGCCGCCACGTTCAGGCCGAGCTGCCCGGAGTGCACGCGGTACAGCGGGCGCTGGATGATCTCCGAGTACACCTCGGCGGTCAGCGTCTTGCCCACGCCGGGCGGGCCGGCGCACAGCACGGTGGTGCCGCCGGACTTGCCGGCCACGATGTCGTCCATCAGCACGTCCATCTCGGCGGTGAGGATGTCGATGAGGTCGGTCTGCTCCGGCGGCAGGACCAGCTTCTGTTTCAGTTCCGGCTGGTAGGCGTAGGGCGCGAGGTCGTCCACGTGCACCCACAGGTAGTGGTGCAGGTCGAGGTGAAACATGAAGAGGTAGGGGTGCACCGGCAACTGCGTGAACAGGCCCTTGGGAATCGCGTCGCGGGACGCGCTCACTTCGTCTTCGGCGTTGTAGTGGTTGCTCTTCGCCGCCTTGCGCAGGTACTGGCCGAGGATGTCGCCGGTCGCTTCCAGGGTGGTGGTGCGGGCACCGAGGATGCCCTCGTCGTTCACCAGGCGGGCGGTGCCGCCGCTGGAGGATAGCACCACCACGTCCTTGCGCGACCAGTCGGTGTCGCGGTGGGTGGCGGTAGGGTCCTCGGCGTAGAAGCCGGTGCCCTGGCCGGAGAACTGCGCGCCGTATTGGCCGCGCCAGTCGAAATAGCGCGCCACGGTATCGTCGTAGGCGGCGATCAGTTCGGCGCTCTCGCGCACGAAGCCCTTGGCGGCGAAAATTTCCGCCACCGTTTTACCGACCATGTCGGCGGCCGCGATGCGGATCGTCGCCGTGGCGAGCGTGCCTTTCGCATTGGCCTTGAGTTCGAGCATCACCTTGCCGGTTTCGTCGTTGGACGGCGCGATATAGTCGAGGCGCGTGACGACGTAGGCCAGCGGCTGGTCCGCCACGTTCACGCGGAACAGCCAGCCGCGCAGCGCGTCCACCGTCAGAGTGCGGGCGATCGCCGGCATCAACATTTCCAGGTCGTCGTCGGGACCGAAGCGGGTGCCCAGGCCGTCGAACGCCTGCTGCAGCGTGGCGAGTTGCGCCGCGCGGGTGCGCAGGGCGGGGCCGGCGGCGCGGTAGAGGTCGCCGAGGAAGCCCAGTTCGGTGCCGGAGAGCTGCTGGAACGGCAGGG
>DATCTE010000399.1:0-4595 GCA_036568085.1 Thiobacillus sp. | reverse complement strand
TCTTTGTTGAACTCCCTGTTGGCATGGGCAACCGCGACTTCTTCGGCTAATTCAACCGTGCGGTTCGTGTTGCCTCCTTCGCCGCACATGGACACGGCACACTCAAGCCACGGGCCAAACTTGCCGAAGAGGGACCACGGGAAACCTCTTGGCCGCCTGAATTGAGCTTCGTAGTTCCCCAGGATGTCACCAACAATTCGATACTCGTTCCGCTTGTCCATAGCGCCCTCGCGCTCTTTGGTGTGGTGCCACCTTGCTCTTATGGGTGGGTGCAGGAACAGGCAGATTTTGCACCCACCCTCGCAACCTCCCGAACATCGCGCCGGTCGCATCGCAACTTGCGAGCAATGGCTCGGATGCTCTCGCCGGCAGCCAGCAGGTTTGCAATTTCCTCGGAACGCTCAGCCTTGCTTTGCAAGTTCGCCGGGATGTAAACCCGCCCCTCGGGGATGCGATCCAAAAGCTCCCCGCAGAAGGTCGCCATGTCCTCCGGCGTCGGCTGGCGTTTCAGGACTCGGGACAGCGCGATTAGGATGGCTGCCCGGCTCATGTCAGTTCCAGTAAACGAACGTCTTGCCGCGCCGACGGACTGTCGTGCGGAACTTGAGGCGGACATGGTTCATGTATTCGCCGGACAGGATGCGGTAGCAACGCATCCCAAGCCCCGGCTCGTCGTGCAGGTATTCAAGCGTTTCCATTTAGCTCAAGTCCTTGATTTTCACCTGCCAGCGATTCCCAACCTTTCGCCAGCCGTGAACGTGGATTGACCAGCCGGCCTTGCGAACCAGCGGCAGGTTTTCGTGGTCGGTGATCTTGCGGACCCTGGCGCTTAGGTTCGTGTAGCTGGTGGTCTGAACCGCCAGCACGTCGCCCGTTTCGTCGTGAACCCCGATAACGTCAATGAACCCGAAAAGGTCGCGCTTGACGTTCGCCCCCGGTATCCACTTTTCGACAACCTCGGACGTATAGCCAAGGTCGCGCATGTGTTTAAGTGTGCGAGTGGTCGGACTGCTCACAGCCGCACCCGCCAGTCCTGCCGAGGCTCCCCGCCTGCCCATTGCATGAAGGCGGTGTCGCAGGCTCGCTCAACGTGCAGCCGGCTCCACGTCGGGCGCTTTTCAACCGTCGGCTTGCGCTCCCGCACAATCAGCGGCTTGACCACCTGCTCACCCAGCAAAACCGGGTCGGGTAGGTGCCGGTAGCTAATCCCTCGGATGGCCTGCATCGCCGTGGTCTTGGATACACCAAGCTGTGCGGCCAGGGCCTTGCCTTCCCAGCCCTGCCGGAACTGCTGGCGCATCCAAATCACTTGATCGTCGGTCAGTCCGCGCTTGCGCTGTTTGACGGTGGTGGCCTTCACTTGGCGGCCTCCGGGGGTTCGGGGATGGGCATCCAGTGGGTGGGTGCCGTAACGTCGAACGAGAATTGCCCTCCAATAACCCGGACGCCAGCATTGTTCTGCCACGCGACCTGCACCTTCTTTCGCTCACCAGGGAGGAAGACAAGAAACTCAGTCCCATCCTTCGGCGCACTCTCAATCGGCATCCACTTACTCATTGGCAGCCTCCATTGCGGCGTCTATGGCGGCGTCGATGGCTTCCAGCCGCATCGCAGTCCCGAACCCCTCTTCTGTCCAAAGTGACACCTCCCAGCCAGCGGCGGTTACTTGGTCGCACTGCTGCTCCCGCGGCCACCGATACCGCCTCGCATCCCGCACCAGCGCCCCGTATTCCGTCGCGCCAAGGTCCGTCACTTCGGCGCGTTCTTCGTCTGTCCAGTTCATCGCTTCCCCTCACATGCCGCCTTGGCGGCGTCCGGTGTTTTCTCCCTGGCGATCAACTCCTTCCGCCAGAAGGCCAAGTAAATCCATCCCTCACTTGTCGCGTTCTTCGTAATCACAAACTCGCCGGAACGGATGGCGTATTTGCCGTCGCGCTCCCATTTCAAAACTTGTTCCCCGCTTTCAGGCCGGCAGGCTTGTCCGGAGCGCTGCGGTTAATGCGCTCGCCCTCCCAATCCAGAATCCGCATCCGGGCGAAGTCCTCGCGCAGCACGATCGGCGCACCGGACGGCAGGTCGCGGCCCTTGCCGAGAATCACCTCCAGCTCGTGCGTCGGCTCAAAGCCCGGCTCGGTTCGGCGGTAGTAGTCATCGCGGTACAGGAACAGCACCACGTCGGCCTTCTGCTCTATTTCGCCGGACTCCCGAAGGTCGGCCATCGTCGGGCGCTTGTTGGTGCGGCCCTCAAGCCCGCGATTAAGCTGGGCCAGCCACACGGCCGGGCAGTTGAACTCTTTCGCCAAGGTCTTCCCCATCGCCGCGATTTCGCCCACCTCAAACCGCGCATCCCGCTTGCCCGGCAGCGCAACGTCGTGCATGTGGTCGAGCATCAGTAGTTCGATAGGCTTCTGCATGTGCGCCCGACGGGCGCGGGCCGCAATCTGCGCAATGGTCAGGCCAGCCGACTCGTCCACCAGCAGGGAGGCCGTCTTTAGCGCCTTGATGGACTCCGACACCTTGGGCCAGTGGTCGTGTTCGTCATCCGGGGCCAGCAGCCATTCGTGCGGGATGCCAGCCAGGGCCGCAATGTTTCGGCGGTTCACCTGCCGCTGCGTCATTTCCAGTGAGAACATCGCCACATTGGTTCCGCGCATGGCGTTGCACAGCGCCACACCCAAGCCGACCACGGACTTACCCATGCTCGGACGGCCAGCGATGATTGTCAGCTCGCCCGGCTGTAAACCGTGTGTCGCAGAATTGAGGTCAGCCCACGGATACGGCAGGCCCGTCAGCTTTGAGCCGGACTCGTACCGTTCGCGCAGGTCATCGAACCATTCCCGAAGGCCGCCAGAAGCCGGCAGGAGGCCCGTAGAGCGCACCGGGCACAGCGCGGACAGGGTTGCTTGGGTTTGGGCGATAACGTCGCCTGCGGACGCGCCTGCGGGGTCGAAGCCACGGTTAACCAGTTCGGTGCCGGCCTCGATGCACTTCCGAAGCTGGGCCTTCTCCGAAACAATCTCGGCATAGGCCACGATGTTGGCAGCGCTCGGCGTCGTGCTGTGCAGTTCGATCAGGTAGCCGGACCCGCCAATGTCATCTGCCATCCCTTGCGCTTCAAACCATTCGCCCATCGTCACGGCGTCAACCGGCTTGCCCTGCCCGGCGAGCGCCAGGATGGCCCGATAAATCAGCCGATGGTCACGGCGGTAGAAATCTTCCTCGGCCAGCCAGTCGGAAATCTTCGGCAGGGACTCCGGGGACAGCATCAGGCCGCCAAGGACGGACTGCTCGGCTTCCACGGCTTGCGGAGGCATTCGCACGGCGACGTTCACGCGGCGGCCCTCTGGGCGGTCACGCCCTTCGTGGTCAGGTAGAACTCACCCTGCCGGTTAACGGCCCAGTATTCGGGCCAGTTGCCCTCCACGGCATTGCGGAACGCCTGACGCCAGTCGGTGTAGACCTTGGCCTTGCGCGGGCCGTCCGGGCCATAGGTGTTCTGCATCCACTCCCATGCCAGCGCCACGAACTCACGCGGGATGCCGGCCTTAGCCGCCGTCGTGAAAACCGGGTCATCGGGGGGGATGGCATCGGCCCCGTCCAGGCTCTCGGTCCATTGGGCGAACGTCACTTCGGGGGACTTCGCTTTTCGCTTCTTCGCCTGCTTTTGAGCAGGAACAGAAACAGGAGCAGGAGCAGGAAGGTTTCCTAACGGTTCGGAAACCGTTCCATCTTCGACTGCGGTTTTGATGAGCAGAGAGTGAAAAGCGACAGAATCAGGGACCTGGGCGACCAGCTTGGCGACCGACTTCCATTGGTTCGGGTTGTCGGGCCGGTTCCACTTGAGCCACTTCACCACCCAGACCCAGCCGGTGCGGTCACAGCGGTACAGCCAACCAGCATCCGAAAGGTTTTTGAACCCGTTCCGCAACCGTTCCGAATCCCACCTCATATCGTCCACGGCGTAGGCCAGCGGAACCCGGAACACGCCAGCCATATTCCCGTGCGGGCAGGTCATCAGGTACAGCGCCAGCATCTTCGCGTCATCGTCCAATCCCCTGAGCGTGTCGCTCGACCAGAAGCTCGTGTGAACCTTCCCGTAGTCACGCATCCTTGCTCTCCCTGAATTCGATCTGTTCCTGCTCCCCGTCCGGCAGCATGTGTTCCAGCCCAAGCGCCCTGGCGGCCTCTCTGCGCTCTTGTGGGGTGATGTCCCGGTACAGCAGCGCGGAGGCTGTCAGGAGGGCTTGCAGGGCCTTCTGGCGTTGGTTCATCGGCGTGTCCCCACCCAGCCGTTTTCAAATAGCATCGGCAGGTAAATCGAGAAGGCGCGGTTCCACGCATCGCGCTTTTCGTCCCGCGTCATCGTCTTGCCCTGGTCAAGCTCCCGATGGCATCTCCGGCAGGCGGGACGTGGTAGCAGTCGTGCGCCTTCATCGCGCCGCCCTTGCCGTGCAGGTATTGGTTGCTATGCGCCGGCTCCCCTGCCCCGCCCTCGCAAATGCCGGGGAACTGCAACAGGCACGGGAAGTTGTAGGCGCAGTCCAGAAGGTCGCGGTTGCGGTAGTTCACGCCGCCACCCCCTGACGTTCCAGCAG
>DATCTE010000398.1:0-3916 GCA_036568085.1 Thiobacillus sp. | reverse complement strand
CCGGCGATCTCGGCGTGGTGATCGAGCGCGCCACCGGCAGCGTGCTGATCGTCGACACCACCCACAACACCACGCTCGCGCGCGTCGAAGGCTTCGGCGATCTGTCGCACGCCTCGCTGGTGTATTCGCGCGACGCGCGTTATGCCTACGTGTTCGGTCGCGACGGCGGCTTGACCAAGCTCGATCTGCTCACCGCGCGCATCGACAAGCGCATCATCCAATCCGGCAACAGCATCGGTGGCGCGATCTCCCAGGACGGCAGGCTCATCGCGGTATCCAATTACGAGCCCGGCGGCGTGAAGGTGTTCAAGGCCGATACGCTGGAGCAGGTCGCCGACATCCCCACCGGCGTGAAGGTCGTCGGCCTTGCCGATGCGCCAGGCCGGCAATTCGTGTTCAGCCTGTTCGAGAGCGGCGCGATCTGGGTCGCGGATTTCAGCCGCGGGAACACGCCGCATCTCACCAAGTTCCACAACATCGGCCGCGAGCCCTACGATGGTCTGGTGTTCGGCAGTGGCCGCTATTACCTCGCCGGACTGTTCGGCGAAGACGGCCTGGCGGAACTCGATCTGTGGCATCCCGAGCAGGGCGTGCGCCGCGTGCTGCCGGACTACGGCCGCGGCGCGGAAAAGCTGCCGGTGTTCAAGATGCCGCATCTGCAGGGTTGGGCGCTGGCCGGCGATCGTATCTTCGTGCCCGCCGTCGGCCTGCATGCCGTGCTGGTCATCGACCGCGCCACCTGGAATGAGGTCGCGCGCATTCCCGTGCACAGTCAGCCGGTGTTCGTGGTCGGACGGCCCGACGGCCGCCAGGTCTGGGTGAACTTCGCGCATCCGGCCAACGACACCGTGCAGGTGATCGACGTCGACACCCTGAAAGTGATCGACACGCTCAAGCCCGGCAAGTCGGTGCTGCACATGGAGTTCACGCCGCGCGGCGAGGCCGTGTGGATCTCGGTGCGCGACGAGGACCGCATCGACATCGTCGACACAGCGACGCGCAAGCGGATCGGCTCGCTGCCGGCGCAGAAGCCCAGCGGCATCTTCTTCACCCACCGCGCGCATGAGATAGGGTTGTGACATGGACCGCCGCGCCGAACTGACCGACCTGGAACGCCGCCTGCTGGACCGCTACCAGCAGGGGCTGCCGGTGTCGCCGACGCCATATGCCGACATGGCCGCCGCGTTGGCTGTCAGCGAGGCGGAGGTGCTGAGCGCGCTCAAACGCCTGCAGGAGTTCGGCGTGGTCAGCCGCGTCGGGCCGGTGTTCCGCACCCATGCCGTGGGCGCGTCCACGCTCGCGGCCATGGCCGTGCCGGAGGAACGACTGGAAGAAGTCGCGGCCGTCGTCAACAGCTTCGCCGCCGTCAACCACAACTACCAGCGCGAACACCGCTTCAATCTGTGGTTTGTCGCCACCGCCGCCAGCGATGCGGAATTGACCGAGATCCTGGAGCGCATCGAGCGCTTGACCAATATCAAGGTCATGCCCCTGCCGATGCTGGAGGATTATCACATCGATCTGGGATTCGACCTGCGATGGACATGAAGACACCCCGACAGACCTTCGGCCGCAGCGAGGCGCGCATACCGCTCGCCGAGGCCGACCTCGTGCTCATCGGGGCGATTCAGGGCGGTCTGCCGCTGGTGCCGCGTCCCTACGCCGCGCTGGCCGGACAACTGGGGATGTCAGAACCGGATGTCATCGAGCGGGTGCAGGCCCTGCACGACAGCGGCGTCATCAAACGCATGGGCCTGGTGGTGCGCCATCACGAACTCGGCTACGGCGCCAACGCCATGGTGGTGTGGGACGTGCCCGATACCGAAGTCGCCGAACTCGGCCGCTGCCTGAGCAGATTCGATTTCGTCACCCTGTGCTATCGCCGTCCACGCCAGGGCCGCGATTGGCCCTACAACCTGTTCTGCATGATCCACGGCCGCGACCGCGACGAGGTGGTCGGCAAGGTGCGTCAGCTGGTGCAGTGCTGCGGTCTCGAAGACATCCCGCACACTGTGCTGTTCAGCGTCCGCCGCTTCAAGCAGCGCGGCGCGCGTTACCGCAATGCCGCCGAACGCGAAGCGGTGGCGCCATGAGCGCCCACCTTCAGGCAGATGAGGACCTGCTGGACGCGCTCGACCGGCGCATCGTCAACCGTCTGCAGGACGGCTTTCCCATTTGCGAGCGGCCCTTCGCCGCGGTGGCCGAGGAACTGGAGACCGACGAAGTCACCCTGATCGCACGTGTCGATGCGCTGCTCGAACGCGGTGTGCTGAGCCGCTTCGGGCCGATGTACCATGCCGAACGGCTCGGCGGCGGACTCACGCTCGCGGCCATGCGTGTCGCGCCGGAGGATTTCGAACGCGTCGCCGCTCAGGTCAACGCCTTTCCCGAAGTCGCGCACAACTACGAGCGTGATCACGAACTGAACATGTGGTTCGTGCTCGCCACCGAAACGCCCGAGCGCATTCCCGCCGTGATCCGCGCCATCGAAGCGGCGACCGGCTATGCCGTCTACGACATGCCCAAGCGCGAAGAATTCTTCGTCGGGCTGAAGTTCGAGGTCTGAAGCGATGAACGCCGTGATCGAGCCGGACCCGGAAACCGTCCTCATCGATGCCGTCGACCGGCGCATCATTCTCGCCACCCAGGGCGGGCTGCCGCGGGTCGCCGAACCCTACCGGCGGATCGCCGAGCAGCTGGGCCTGTCGGCGGACGAAGTGATGGCGCGCCTGCGGCGCATGCAGCAGAACGACGTGATCCGCCGCATCGGCGCCGTGCCCAATCACTACAAACTCGGATTCAAGGGCAACGGCATGTCGGTGTGGGACGTGCCGGACGCGCGCGTGCGCGAACTCGGCCACTTGATCGGCGCGCTGGACTTCGTCAGTCATTGCTATCATCGCCCGCGCCACCTCCCGCACTGGCCTTACAACCTGTTCGCCATGGTGCACGGCCGCGACCGCGCCGAGGTGATGACGAAAGTCGAACGCATCTCCGATCTGCTGGGCGATGCCGTGCGCGGGCACGATGTATTGTTCAGCACGCGTATCTTGAAAAAGACCGGTATGCGGTTGCCGGTGGATTAAATGTTATGAACCGCCAAGGCGCCAAGGTCGCCAAGAATGATTCGGGAACCGCCAAGGCGCCAAGAACGCCAAGGTTTTTTTGATCAAAAATGATTTTCTTGGCGTCCTTGGCGTCCTTGGCGCCCTTGGCGTCTGGGCGGTTCAACGATTAGATCAGGAGAACAGCCATGTTCCGGATCACTCAATACCTGCAAGCGCTGGCGAACGACACGCCGCTCGGCCCGAAACGCACGCCACCCGGACCGGTGGTGATCTGGAACCTGATCCGCCGCTGCAACCTCGCCTGCAAGCACTGCTATTCGATCTCCGCCGATCACGATTTCCCCGGCGAGCTGAATACCGACGAGGTCTACGCCGTCATGGACGACCTCAAGGCCTACGGCGTGCCGGTGCTGATCCTCTCGGGCGGCGAGCCGCTGCTGCGGCCGGACATCTATGCCATATCGAAACGCGCCAAGGCCATGGGTTTCTACGTCGGGCTGTCGACCAACGGCACGCTCATCGATGAAAGCAACATCGCGGATATCGCGGCCGTCGGCTACGACTACGTCGGCATCAGCATCGACGGCCTGCGTGAGACGCATGACAGGTTCCGCCGCCTCGAAGGCGCCTTCGACGCCTCCATGCACGGCATCCGCCTGTGCCAACAGCACGGCATCAAGGTCGGTCTGCGCTTCACGCTGACCCAGGACAATGCCGCCGAACTGCCGGCGATCCTGGATCTCATGGACGAAATGGACATCGACAAGTTCTATCTTTCGCATCTGAACTACGCCGGACGCGGCAACCGCAACCGCAAAGACGACGTGGTGCATCAGTTGACGCGCAAC
>DATCTE010000397.1:0-2627 GCA_036568085.1 Thiobacillus sp. | reverse complement strand
CGCTGCGCAGCAAGCCGTCGCCTTGGCAGCCGCAGGTGAAGTCGAAGCCCTGATGAAAGGGAGCCTGCACACCGACGAACTGATGTCCGCGCTGGTTTCGGCAGCAGCGGGGTTGCGCACCAAGCGCCGGGTCAGCCATTGCTTCCTGTTGCAGACACCGGCCTATCCGCGCCCGTTCATCGTCACCGATGCAGCGATCAATATCGCCCCGACTCTGGAACAGAAGGCAGACATCATCCGCAACGCCATCGAGCTGGCGCAGGTGATCGGCGTGCGCGAACCCAAGGTCGCAATCCTGGCCGCAGTCGAGACGGTCAGCCCGACGATGACGGCCACGCTCGACGCGGCGGCGCTGTGCAAGATGGCCGATCGCGGCCAGATCACTGGCGGCCTGCTCGACGGGCCGTTGGCCTTCGACAACGCGATCTCCATCGCCGCTGCGCGCACCAAGGGGATCGTCTCCGAGGTCGCCGGGCAGGCCGACATCCTTGTCGTGCCTGACCTGGAGAGCGGCAACATGCTTGCCAAGCAGTTGATATTCCTGGGCGGCGCAGCCAGCGCCGGAATCGTCCTCGGAGCGAAAGTGCCGGTCATTCTGACCAGCCGCGCCGACTCGCGCGATACACGCATCGCCTCATGCGCGATTGCACTGATGCTGGCGCACCACTATCGGCTGTCACCCCCGTGAATCGACTTATCAGCAACGTATCCACCCCATTGGAGGAAACACTATGAAGTACTCATTTTCTGGCCGCGTAGCCCTGGTCACCGGTGCAGGATCCGGCATTGGCGAGGCCATCGCGCGACTTCTTGCGAGCAACGGCTTGAGTGTCGTCGTCTCGGATGTCAGCGCCGACAATGCGCAGCGCGTCGCCAAGCTCATCAGCGCCGATGGCGGCCAAGCCGTGGCCAATGTGGCCGACGTGGCACGCATCAATGACGTTGAGGCTGCTGTGGCCTGCGCAGTCGATATGTTCGGCGGCCTTCATTTTGCGGTCAACAACGCCGGTATCAGTGGCGACCAGAGCCCAGTGGGGGAACTGGACCCTGCCGCCTGGCGCCGGGTGATCGATGTCAACCTGAACGGCGTGTTCTATGGCCTGCGCCATCAGATTCCCGCCATCCTGCGCTCAGGAGGCGGCGCCATCGTCAACGTCTCCTCCATCCTGGGGGTGGTGGGCGACGCAGCGAACCCTGCGTACGTCGCAGCCAAACATGGCGTGACCGGGCTGACCCGCTCGGCAGGACTGGCCTATGCGTCCAAGGGAATCCGGATCAATTCGATTCATCCCGGTTACGTGCGTACGCCCATCCTGGATTTCCTGGATGAATCGGCCCTCCAGAAGGCCGTTGACCTGCATCCGATCGGTCGTCTGGGTACATCGGACGAAATCGCCCATGCCGTGGCGTTTTTGCTGTCGGAAGGAAGCAGCTTCCTTGTGGGCACCCAGCTCATCGCCGATGGCGGCTACACGGCGCGCTGAGTCTGAAGACGATGAGACAGCAGACACCCCCGCACACCTCGGCGAAGTCGCGCGGACGGCGCGCAGAGAGGACGACCTGATGGACGTCACCATGGCCCGCTCCGGGCGCCGCGAACACGGACTGATCCTTGTGCTGAACTGCGGTTCATCCAGCATCAAGTTTGCGGTGTTCGATTCCTCGGCCGCGCCACTGCCGCGTCAGGCATTGTGGAATGGCAAGGTGCAGGGAATCGGCGGCGCCAACCCGGATTTCGGAGAGACCGGAGTTGCGCCGTTCCCGATCGAACTGGACACGGCACATCCGTATCGCGCCGCACTGCGCCTCATCCGCGATCGTGTCAGCCGGCGGCTCGACGGCCGCCACGTAGGTACGGTCGCCCACCGTATCGTCCACGGCGGCAGCAAATACTCCATGCCCGTGCGCCTGGACGCAAATGTCCTGGCCGACCTCAAGGGCTACATTCCTCTGGCCCCGCTGCACCAGCCATTCGCGCTCGAAGCCGTGGAGATCCTGCTGCGGGAGCAGCCCGAGTTGCCGCAGATGGCCTGCTTCGACACAGCCTTCCACCACACCCTGCCTCAGGTCGAACAGGTATTGCCGCTGCCCTACGACGCCTGGCAACGCGGCCTGCGTCGGTACGGATTCCACGGCCTGTCGTATGAGTACATGGCAGTGGCCTTGCCCGAGCGCCATGGCGACGCCGCGTGCGGGCGCACCGTCGTTGCCCACTTGGGCAGTGGCGCCAGTCTGTGCGCCATGCAAGGACTCAAAAGCATGGCCACCACCATGGGCTTCTCCGCGCTTGACGGCCTGATGATGGGCACCCGCACCGGCGCGCTCGATCCGGGTGCGGTGCTCTACCTGATGGAAGTCGAGAAGCTCTCACTGGAGCAAGTGGGGCGCGTCCTCTATCACGAGTCCGGCCTGCTCGGCGTTTCGGGAATCTCGGCCGAGCCGCGCGTCATTGTCGGGCACGAGAACGATGCAGGCGAAACGGGGGAGCGAGCGCGCTTGGCGCTGGACCTCTACGTGCGTCGCATCGTGCGCGAGATCGGGGCCCTGGTCGCCGTGCTGGGCGGTCTGGACATGTTGGTGTTCACGGCGGGTGTCGGTGAACACAATGCGTTCATTCGCGAGCGCAT
>DATCTE010000396.1:0-3291 GCA_036568085.1 Thiobacillus sp. | reverse complement strand
GGTGAGCCCCAGGCTATCGGCCAGCAAACGGATCAGCGAGTCGAAGGCGCGCGCTGAAATCGGATCGAGCCCGGAGGTCGGTTCGTCGAGGAAAAGCAGTTCGGGGTCGAGCGCAAGCGCGCGCGCAAGCGCCACGCGCTTGCGCATGCCGCCCGAGAGCTCGCTCGGACGCTTCTGCGCGGCATCCGGCGGCAGCCCGACCAGTGCGAGCTTGAGCCGCGCCAGCTGGCGACAGGTGCCGCGCGACAGGTCGGTATGCTCGAACAGCGGGGTGGCAACATTGTCTTCCACCGACAGCGAGGAAAACAGTGCGCCATCCTGGAACAGCACCCCGAAGCGGCGGCGCAAAGCGTTCATCTCTTCCGGCGCCGCGTCCCATACCGACTGCCCGAACAGTTCGACGTGCCCCGCCTGTGGCCTCAAGAGGCCGATAATTTCGCGCAACAGTACCGACTTGCCGGTGCCGCTGCCACCGATCAGTGCGACGACCTCGCCGCGCGCGACCGACAGGCTGAGGCCACGATGGATGCTGTGCCCGCCGAGCGTGGTGGAGACGTCATGGACCTCGATCACGGCCGCCATTAGATTCCCAGCTTCACGAAGGTGACGGCGAAGATCGCGTTGAGGAGGATGATCGCGACCAGGCTCTGCACCACCGTCGAGGTCGTGTTGGCGCCGACGCTGCGCGCGTCGCGGGTGACCGACAGCCCCATGCGGCAGGCGATCAGCGCGATGAAGATGGCGAACACCGGTGCCTTGCCGAGCCCCACCACCAGGGTCTTCAGCTGGATCACGTCGACCAGCCGGTCCATGAACATATGGGCCGAAATATCCAGCTGCTGCTGCGCCACCAGCATGCCGCCGGCGAGGCCGGCGATGTCGCCGATGAACACCAGCATCGGCATCGCGAAGAGCAGGGCCATCATGCGCGGAATCACCAGCACCGCCAGCGGCGACAGCCCGAGCGTGGTGATGGCGTCGATCTCCTCGGTGACTTTCATGGTGCCAAGCTGCGCGGTGATGGCGGCGCCGGTTCGGCCTGCCAGCAGCACCGCCACGATCACCGGCGAAATCTCGCGCAGGATCGCCAGCAGCATGCCGTCGACGACGAAGATGTTGGCACCATACTGTTGCGCCTGATCCCCCAGCAGGTAGGCGAACACCACGCCGAGCAGGAACAGCATGCCGATCACGATAGGAATCGCGCCGGCGAATACGGCGCTCATCTGCGCGCCGAATTCGCGCCAGCGCCAGTCGCGCGGCCGGCCGATCAGCCCCCCCAACTCGACGAACAGGCGGCCGACGAAATCGAGCAGGCCGATGACATGCGCCCACATCGACAGCGCACTGCGCCCCATCGTCTCGAGCACGCCTTCGTGGCGCGGCCCGGGCTGCGCAGCCGTGGCCACGTGGTGCCGTTCCACCAGATTCAGGATGGCCAGATGCTGCGGCTGGAAGGCGCGCAATTCGGGCAGCGGGTCGCCCGCCAGCGGCCGTGCAGCCGCCAGCAGCAGCCATGCGCCGTTGGTGTCGAGCTGGGTGACGCCGGCGCCATCGAGGATGCGCACCTGCTTGCCGGCAAGGTCCGGCAATGCGGCAGCGGAATCCGCCTGCCAGTCGCCGCTGGCAATGAGCGCGCCCTGAGTGTCGTCGAAGTGCGCCCGTGCCTCAGTCACGCCAGTCCCAGCGGATTGTTGGGATCGATGCCGGGCATGAAGGGCAGGCCGCGCTCGCGGTGGGTGACCTGGTAGACGCAGCCGATCCAGTTGCCGACCACCGCTTCCGCCGTGTCGTGCCAGGTGTTGTCGAGCTGCGGCAGCACCTGCGCCTCGGGGAAGGCCAGCGCCTCGCCGGCCAGCATGCGACGGCCGAATTCGGACAGCAGCGCCTGTGCCTGGCGGTTGAAGTAGCGCTGCGGAAACGGCGGGAATGCAGGCAGCTTGCCGGATGCGGCGAGCAGCAGGTCGCGCTTGTATTCCTTCAGCAGCGATACCGTGTCGTACTCCGGGTGGCCCTGGAAAAGCACGGTGCGGAGTCCATCCTGGCTCACCGCCAGGTGCACGCCAGCCTCCGCGCTTTCGACCAGTACTTTGACCCCGGCCGCCTCGAACTGCGCGCGCGAGACGTCGTTCCAGCGCGAATGCGGCACATCGAAACGGGTATTGACGTCGGCCACCAGCGGATGCCGGCCGTCGGTCACGCGATGTTCGAACACGCCCCAGATCTTCTGCGGCTGCTTGATGCGCGTCTGGCCGTAGCGGAACTGCATCACCGCATGGGTGGCGAGACAGGAACACAGCGTCGAGGTGACGTGGTCCCAGGCCCAGTCGATCACCTCGATCAGCGGCTGCCAGAACGGCTCGTCGGCGAGGTTGGGATGGCTGACGTTGGCCCCGGTGATGATGAGCGCGTCCAGCCCCTTCTCGCGAATGGAATCGAAGCTTTCGTAAAACTGCGCAATGTGCGCCTGCGCCGCCTCGCCGCGCGGCAGATTCGGCAGCGTGAAGGGATGCATGTAGAACTGCGCGATCGGGTTGGACTCGCCGACCAGCCGGTAGAACTGCCGCTCGGTCGCCTCCAGCGCCGCGTCCGGCATCATGTTCAGCAGGCCGACGTGCAGCTCGCGGATTTCCTGCCTGGCCGCGCGCTCGGTCGACAGCACCGTGATGCCGTCGCGGCGCAGGCGGTCGAAGGTGGGCAGGGCGTTGTGCGCGACCAGAGGCATTGTCAGCTTCCCTTGCGCGCGATCGCGGTTTCCAGCAGCGCGAGGAAGTCGCGTTCGTCGCGCACCTGCGCCACTTCCTGCGAGGTCACCGTGTAGCCGTGCGGCTTGGCAATCGCCTCGTAGCGCGGGATGCGCGAATGGAACAGGCGCGGAAACACCCAGCGTGCGAAGTCGTCGGGCTCGATCTGCGCGACGAACTCGAGGCCCTTTTCCTGCAGATAAACCGGCAGGTGCTCGGCGAGAAAGTCCGGACGGAAGTACAGCGGCTTGGGGTCGGACTGCGCGCGGCGGATCAGCGTGTCCTCCTCCGCGCGCGTGGTGGTCTGGATGTAGAGGATCAGCGTGTGTTCGGCCAACAGCTCCACCACGCCGGGTTCGTCCAGCTCGCACAGGCTGCCGCCGACATCATTGACGAAGTGCGGATAGCCGTAGATTTCCTGGCCCTTGCGGATGAAGCTCGGTACGTCCTTCATGGCCGCAATCTCGCCATCGCGATACGCGGCCTGCCGGTGCGAGAACTCGTCCAGCGAAAGTCCGCCCCACTCCGGCCCGCCGAGCTTGCCTAC
>DATCTE010000395.1:0-2186 GCA_036568085.1 Thiobacillus sp. | reverse complement strand
CGTCCGGCACACATAGCTCAGGAACCCAGCGCGGCATCGACGCTGGCGATAAACTTTTCGGCTTTCTCGAAACCGATCACCTTGTAATCCGACTGCTCCCCCGCCCCATTCCAGAAAATGAGGCCGGGCGGGCCGAACAGGCTGAAGCGCTGCAGCAAGGCCTTGTCGGCGTCGGTGTTGGCGGTGACGTCGACCTGCAGCAGGACCATCTTGTGCAGGCGCGCCTGGACCTTGGGTTCCTTGAAGGTGAAACGCTCCATTTCCTTGCACGACACGCACCAGTCGGCATAGAAGTCGAGCATGACCGCGCGGCCTTCGGCCTTGGCCGCAGCCAGTCGGGCATCGAGTTCGGCAACACTCTTCACCTTCTCGAATGCCAGGCCTTCCGGCTCGGCCGCCATCGCGCCGCCGCCGGTACCGGCCACCACCCCGCCCTTGAACACGTCGAGCGGCTGCAGCAGGTCGCGGCTGCCGGCCAGCATGCCGAGAATGATCGACAGCCCGCCGATCAGCAGCACCACGCCGAGCCCTTTCCACAGGCGCGCCCAGCCCGACGCCTTGTCCGGCAGCGGGTCGAGCGCATGCAGGTAGATCGCGGACGCGATCAGCAGCACGGCCCACAGCAGCATGTTGATCCAGACCGGGATGATGGGCGAGACGAGATAGATGGCGATCGCCAGCATCATCACGCCGAAGAAATACTTCACCGCATTCATCCAGCCGCCGGCGCGCGGCAGCAGGGCACCCGCCGACAGACCCACCAGCAGCAAGGGCACGCCCATGCCCAGCGCCAGCACGAACAGCGCGACGCCGCCCAGCGTGGTGTTGCCGGTCTGGGCAATGAAGGCCAGCGCAGCGGCGAGCGGCGGCGCCACGCAGGGGCCGACGATCACCGCCGACAGCGCGCCCATGATGAAGACGCCGACGAAGTTGCCGCCCTTCATCTTGTTGGACGCGTCGGAAAACTTGCTCTGGATGAAGCTCGGCAGCTGGAGCTCAAAGAAGCCGAACATCGACAGCGCCAGCAGCACGAAAATGCCTGCACCGATGCCGAGCGCCCACGGATTCTGCAGCGCATTCGACAGCAGCGTGCCGGACAGGGCCGCCGCCACGCCGGCCAGCGCGTAGGTGATGGCCATGCCCAGCACATAGGCGAGCGAAAGCAGGAAACCGCTGGCCTTGGTGAGCTGCCTGTTCTGCCCGGCGATGATGCCCGACAGGATCGGGATCATCGGGAACACGCACGGCGTCAGCGCCAGCAGCAGGCCGAAGCCGAAAAACGTGGCGACGACCGCCCAGAAACTGCCGCCCTTCAGCACGCGCTCGATTTTCGAGGTATCGGATTCGCTTGCAGCAGGTTCGGCCGGCGTCGCCGCCGGACCGCTCTCGGCAACAGGCACAGCGGCACCGCTCGCAGCCAGGGAAAAGTCATGCTTGATCGGGGGGTAGCAGACGCCGACCGCCTCGTTGCAGCCCTGCCAGGTGGCTGCCAGCACCAGCTTCTCGTTGCCGGCCAGTGCGCGCGACAGCGTCAGGCTGGCGGAAAAACTCCGGTGATAGACCTCGGTGCGGCCAAAACTCGGATCGTCCTTGACGTCGCCCGCCGGGGTATCGACGCGCGTCACCTTGACGTCGGCCGGCGATTTGACGACGAAGGCGAGCTTGTCGCGGTACAGATAGGTATTGGCAGTCGGCGTGTAATCCAGTTTGACCGTCTGCGCATCCGGCATGGCTGCGGAAACCTGGAAGGCTTCGTCCGGCGGCAGGAGTTTAGGCATGCCCGAATCGCCCGCCAGGCTGCGCAGACTGTCGAGCGCGGAAGGCGCTGCAGACGAGGCAGACGCAGAGGGCGCCGGGGCGAGCGCTGCGGGGGCAGCTACCGCAGCAGGCAGCTTGATCGTGACGCTTTCGCTTTGCGGGGTGTAGCACAGTCCGGCGTCCGCGCAGCCCTGCGACACCGTTTTGAGGGTGACCGACGTGGCGCCCGCAGCGCGCTGGATCGGCAGCGCGATGCGCACGTCCTTGCGATAGGTCTCGACCGTGCCGAAATTCTCGTCCTGTTTCACCTTGCCGGGCGGCTTCTGCGGCGTGCCCAGCGTCGCGCCATCGACTTCGAACTTGAATCTGTCGCGATACATGTAATAGCCATCGGCAATCTGCCAGTGCGCTTCCAGCGTATTGGCGTC
>DATCTE010000394.1:0-2624 GCA_036568085.1 Thiobacillus sp. | reverse complement strand
ATGGGCGATGCGTGCGTCCATCAGTGTGCCGAGCTTTTCGCCGGCGTAATCGACCAGTTCGCGCACGTCGTCCTTGGTGAACTGCCGCTGTTCGTGTAGTTCGTCGGAAATCTTGTCGAGCTTGGCATCGATTTCCTGGCTGGCGCGCCAGATGACATCCTTCAGTTCGGTCCCGGCCTGCGACACGCCCTCCCTGACCACCCCCGCCAGGCGTTCGCCTGCGTGGTCGATCGCCTCGCGCGACACCTCGGCGAGGCTTTCTTTTGCGTGTTCGATGCTTTTGTCGAAGAAGGCCATATTCAGGGAGCGGGGGTCAGGAGCGGGCGCCGATGCGTCCTTCCTGGCCGGTTACCAGCTTGATGAGATTGCTCTTGTGACGATAGACCAGCAGCAGCGCGATCACCAGTACGGTGATCGCCGTGTTGCCCCAGCCCATCAGCAGTCCCGTGTAGACCGGCGCGAGCGCGGCGGTGGTCAGTGCGGCGAGCGAGGAAATGCGGAATACCCCAGCCATGAACAGCCAGGTTGCCAGGCACGCCAGCCCGATCCAGGGATTGAGGCCGAGCAATACGCCGAGCGCCGTCGCCACGCCCTTGCCGCCCTGAAAGCGGAAAAACACCGGGAACAGGTGGCCGATGAACACGGCCAGCGCGCACAGCAGGGCAATCTCCTCGACGAGGCCGAACTCGGGCGCCAGTGCGCGCGCCAGCGCCACGGCCACCCAGCCCTTCAAAGCATCGCCGAGCAGCGTCAGTGCGGCGGCCGCCTTGCGACCGGTGCGCAGCACGTTGGTGGCGCCGGGGTTGCCCGATCCGAAGCTGCGCGGGTCGGGCAGGCGCATGGCGCGGCTGACGATCACGGCAAACGACAGGGAGCCGAGCAGGTAGGCAAAAGTAATAAACAACAGCGTGGTCATAACGAAGTCAGTAAAATGGCGGGTTTTGATTGAGCCCCTGGGGGCTGCACGATGGATATTCTATTTTTGCGGGACTTCCGTCTCGAGCTGATTATCGGCATATACGAGTGGGAACGCAAAGTGCCGCAGCCGGTGCGGCTCGATCTGGAGATCGGACTGCCTGACAGCAAGGCGGGCGGCACCGACAAGGTGGCCGACACCATCGACTATGGCGCGGTGGCCAAGCGGGTGAAGGAATACCTGCACAACGCGCCGCAGCCGATCACCCTGGTCGAGTCCGTCGCCGAACACGTGGCGGCCATCGTGCGCGATGAGTTCGGCGCGCCGTGGGTGAAGGTGTCGGTGACCAAGTTCGCCATCGTGCCGGGCATCAAGGAGCTCGGCATCACCATCGAGCGCGGCGCGCGCCCGTGAGCGTTGAGCAGATCGCCGTCATGGCGGCCATCCTGCTGGCGGCGTATTTCATCCGCGGCATCACCGGATTTGGTTCCGGCCTGATTTCGGTGCCCCTGCTGGCGCTGTTCCTGCCGCTGAAGTTCGTGGTGCCGCTGATCCTGCTGCTCGATTTCACCGCCTCGGTCGTGATTGGAGGCCTCCATTTCAAGCGCGTGAAATGGGGCGAGATCGGCGTGCTGATCCCGCTCGGCATGGTTGGCGTAGTGCTGGGCACCAGCCTGCTGATCAAATTGCCCTCCGGCCCCATGCTGCTGGCGCTGGCCGGATTCGTATTTGTCTTTGCGGTGCGTAGCGTGTTCAATATCCGCGGAGACAAGCCGATCTCGCGCGGCTGGGCCGTGCCGGCTGCGCTCACCGGTGGCACGGTGGGGGCGTTGTTCGGCACCGGCGGGCCGCCGTACGTGATTTACCTGACCCACCGCATCCACGATAAAAGCGATCTGCGCGCGACCTTTTCGGCACTGTTCTTTACCGACGGATTGACGCGCATCGTCAGCTTCCTGGTAGCCGGACTGCTGCTGAGCGCCAAGGTGTGGATCGCGTACTTCGCGGCATTGCCGGCCATGCTGGGCGCGCTCTATCTGGGCGGGCGGGCGCACGTGGGCCTGAGCCACGCGCAGATGACACGGCTGGTCGGCGTGCTGCTGCTGGTGTCGAGCGTGTCGCTGGTGTTCAAGGCCTTGCATACATGAACAAACTCGAATCGCTGCATTTTCAATCCGTGTCGTTCAGCGGGCTTGTGCCTGGCGCGCGCCTCATCGTGCTGGGCGCGGTGCACGGCAATGAAACCTGCGGGACACAGGCGATCCGCCGCGTGATCGCGGAAATCGAATCCGGCCAGTTGGGCCTCGTCGCCGGCAGCGTCACCTTCGTCCCGGTCACCAACCCGCTGGCCTACGCCCGCCACCAGCGCATGGGCGATCGCAACCTCAACCGCAATCTCGTCCCCACCGACACGCCAGTCGAATTCGAGGACCGCATCGCCAACTGGCTATGCCCGCTGCTGGCACAGCACGATGCGCTGCTCGATCTGCATTCGTTTCACACGGCGGGCGAACCCTTCGTCATGCTGGGGCCGGAGGACAATCAGGGCACGCTGGAGCCGTTTGCGCGTTCGGCCGAGGAAACCGCGCTCGCGCTGCGCCTGGGGGTGCACCGCTTCGTTGATGGCTGGCTCGACACCTACGCCGCCGGCGTCGCGCGGCGCCTGGCGGCGGGTGCGTCGGCCCGCGAGGCGGACGTGCACTACGGT
>DATCTE010000393.1:0-6612 GCA_036568085.1 Thiobacillus sp. | reverse complement strand
CGAGGCGCCGACGCCGCGCACGATCCAGCCGCGCGGCGGCGTCCAGCCGCGGGTCTGGGTGAACATGGACAACTGATCGGCGTTGGCCTGCACCATGCGCTTGTACTCCAGCGCGAAGTGCGCCAGCCGCTGCATGCCGTCGTCGTCCAGCACGCCGTAGCCGTCCACCAGCGAACCGTCGTCGCGGAACAGACAGATGACCTGCACACCGTCGATGGCCAGGAGCCGCTTGATCATCGCCGTCACTCCGCCAGCGCCGCGTAGGCCTGTTCGTAATCGGTCTGGTCGTTGGTCATCACCACGCCGCGGTTCTCGGTGGCGATCGCGGTCCACTCGAAGCCGACCAGGGTGAAGCCCTGAATGGGGTAGAACCCCTGCGCGCCGGTCATCTGTTCCCAGCCGCGCGCCTGCATGGTCGCGATGGCGATATTGGCCACGCATACATGGCAGAGCAGATCGAGAATGTTCGCCGTGAGATTGCTGCCGGCGGCGATGCGGTGCTCGCCGACTTCGCCGCGGTCGGAGAATTCGAACGCCGCCAGGGCGCCCGGAAGGTTCATCAGTTTCTGCAGATCGGTCACTGCTCACTCCTCCTGCTGATTCGTCTTATCGTAGGCCGGGTTGCGCTGCGCAACCCGACAAGAGCTCGGACTGTGTGTCGGATTACGACGCTGCGCGTCCAATCCGGCCTGCGCCGGACCTGCGCGTCATATGAGATCCTGCGGCGCATCGGCGAGATGCTTGCGCAGTTTGCCCATCACCGCGTTGAGCGAAGCCTTGTCGTTGTCGATGAAGCAGAACACATTGGCCATCACGCAGACCGTGAACTGCGGCCCGCGCACCACCCAGCCGCCGGCCGGCGCCGCGCCGCAGTCCGGATACATGCCGGCCATGATGTCGGTCTGCATATGTACGCCCATGGTGGTGGCGCGGCACATGATGGAGGCCATGCGGGCGTGTTCTTCGGTGATATGCCCCTTATATGAGAAGCGATCCCCGCGGTAGGAATATTCGCCCGCAGCGAACACCCCCTCCAGCGCGGCCAGTTCGGCGACGAGCGACATCGAATCCCCTCCAGTCCGACTTTTCGTTGTTGTGGGCCGGGTGCGTCATCTCATTCCGGCCATAGGGGATTTAACACACCCGATTGACCTTTGTCACGATTGCGCAGCAGCGGTCGAATCTGTTACCTATGCGGATTCGAACCCACCCGCTGTCCGCCGCCGATGCCCGCACCCGCTCCGCTCCCGACCGCCCCGCTGTGGAAACGGCTGGCCGCCCTGTTCTACGACGGCCTGCTGCTGTTCGCCCTGCTGATGCTGGCGATCGCCGCCGCGTTCGCCCTCAAGGGCGGTGTGGTCGACGCCCACCATCCGCTGTTCCGGCTCTATCTGCTGATGGTCACGGGTCTGTTCTTCTGCGGCTTCTGGGTGGCCGGCGGGCAGACACTGGGCATGCGCAGCTGGCGGCTGCGCGTGCAGCGCCGCGACGGCCGGCCGCTGGGCTGGTGGCAGGCGCTGGGTCGGTTCCTGCTGGCGCTGCCCTCGGTGGGGCTGGGCGGAATCGGTCTGTGGTGGCTGCTGGTGGACCGCGACGGCCTGGCCCTGCACGATCGGCTGTCCGGATCGAGGGTAGTGGAACTGCCGAAGGCGTGACCCCACGGCGGGCGACGCTCATCCCGAAGGGGAGCGTCTCAGCAGCCAGCGTTTGCGGAAACGGCGATGGACCGCGCCGGCCAAGCTCTGCGGCAGAGTCTGCGCAAGGCTCCGGCGCCGTTCCGGCATCCCGTGCAGGTGCAGATCCGAGGCCACTTCGAGACCGTTGTCGCGGGGCCGCTTGAACAGCCATCCGAAATGCGCCAGCAGCCGATAACCGAGCAGGAACGAGATCGCCGCCGCATAGGGCCAGGGCGTCAGCACGCCCGGTTTCACCAGCCACCAGAAATGCAGGATGCCGAACAGGGCGGCGGCATAGACGCCCCGATGCAGTCGCCGCCAGTTGCCGCCCAGCAGGCGCATCGCCCGATTCGGTGAGGTGGCCGCCAACAGGGTCAGCAGCGCCAGGGCGGCAGCGCCCATGAGCAGATAGGGTTTCTCTCGCAAGTCTGTCACAGCTGCACCCCAGTCGTAGCCCAGGTCGAAGTGCAGGTACAGCCAGCCGTGGACGGCCGCATAGGCGAAGCAATAGAGTCCGATCGGCCGACGCAGACGGATGATCCAGTTCCAGTCCGCAAGACGCTTGCCGAAGCGTGCATGCACGGCCCGCGACAGCGCGGTCAAACCGCGCCGCAGCGGCGTTATGGTCAGGGTGACAATCAGCAGCACCAGGGCCCATTCCCCGCTGCCGCGCAGCAGGGTCTCGAGCGGATTAATGCCGAGTTCACCGAATCGATAGCCAAGCCACAGCCGCAGTCCGGGCAGCGCACAAAGCGCATGGCAGCAGCACCAGACGAACACATAATGACGTTTGAGCCAGGCGGCCAGCATCGGATTCAGGCTTCAGAAATGCCGGCGCAGATCCATGTCTGCATAGAGGGCGGCCACGTGTTCCGCGTAACCGTTGAAAAGTTGGGTGGGGCGCTTCTGCAATTCTCCCAGGCGGTTTTCCCGCCGCTGACTCCAGCGCGGATGCGGCACATCCGGATTGACGTTGGCATAGAAACCGTACTCCGAAGGCGCCAGCGTGTTCCACGAGGTCGGCGGTTGTTCGCGCGTCAGCCGGATATGGGTGATCGCCTTGGGACTCTTGAAGCCATACTTCCACGGCACGACGATGCGCAGCGGCGCGCCGTTCTGACGCGGGAGACTTTCACCGTAAAGACCAGTAGCCACGAACGTCAGCGGATGCATGGCCTCGTCGATGCGCAGACCCTCGCGGTAAGGCCACTCGAATGCCCCGCCGCGTTGGCCTGGCAATTCTCCCGGCCGGTGTACGCTGACGAACTCCACGAATTTCGCCTGGCTGGTCGGCTGGACCAACCGCAATAATCTGCACAGCGAAAAACCGTTCCAGGGAATCACCATCGACCAGCCCTCCACGCAGCGCAGACGGTAAATGCGTTCCTCGCTGCCGAAGCGCTTCAGCAGATCCTCGATGCCGATCGTCAATGGCTTTTCCACTTCGCCGTCGATGCGTATTTCCCAGGGGCTGACGCTCAAGGCCTGCGCGATGATGCGTACCGCTTCCTTGTTGGTGGAGCACTCGTAATAGTTGTTGTAGCCCGTAATGTGCTCCATTGCAGTGAGGGTCTCGCCGGCCGGCTCCGGCAGGGCGATGCCGGCTGCGTCCTCACAAGCGGGCGACGACCAGGCGAGCCGCGTGGCCCACGCCCCGCCCAGGGCCAGTGCCGCTGCGCGCAGAAAATCACGCCGTGACCGGTACAGCTCCGGCGGCGTCACGTCGTTGTCCGTCAAACCCTCGTTCAGGCGTCTGGGCATGCGTGCGGACAGGCAGGCGGTGTGGCCATCCCCTGCCTCATTCCCGGGGCAGATCGGGTAGTGCGACCTGAATGTAGGGCGATGTCAATGCGCGCATGAAGGCAACCAGATCCTCCTTTTCGCGATCGCTCAGATTGAGCGGCTGCATGTTGGGCGACAGGTTGGTCTTGACCTCTCCGCCCTTGTTGTAGTGTTCGACCACCTGCATGAGCGTTTTCGCCGAGCCATCGTGGAAATACGGCGCTGTGCGTTCGATGTCACGCAGCGTCGGCGTCTTGAACGCGCCCATCATCGACTTCAACGGACGCTGGGCGTAACGGCCGACATCCGGTTCGGACTTGCCGAACGAAGGCAGGCCCAGATTGTGGAAGCCGTTGTCCGTGAAATTCGGCGCCGAGTGACAGACGGCGCAATTGGCCTTGCCGACGAACAGCTTGAAGCCGTTCAACTGCTGCGGGGTCATGGCCTCCCCATCACCCCGCACCCAGCGGTCGAACGGCGAATCGTTGCTGACAACAGTGCGTTCGTAGGCGCTAAGCGCCTTGGACACCGTGGCGGCACCGATTTCCTGTCCGGGATAAGCGGCGGCGAATAGCGCCAGGTACTCCTGATTGCTGTTCAGCCAGGCGAACAGTTTCGCGGTATCCATGTTCATTTCCACGGTCGCCTCCATCGGGCCCATGGCCTGATCCTCGAGCGTCGCCTTACGGCCGTCCCACATCATGATGCTGTTGTAGCCGCTGTTGATGATGGTCGGGGTCGCGCGGTCAAGAACCTTGCTGCGGAAACCTTTGCCAGTGGGCAGACCGTCCGACCAGCCCAGGGAAGGATTATGGCAAGTGGCACAGGACATATTGCCGTCGCCGGACAGACGCGGTTCGAAAAACAATTTCCTGCCGAGCTCGATGCGCGCCGTGCTGGGCGCGTTGTCTTCCGGGTGCGGCGGTGCGTCCGGCAACAGCCATTCCTGCAAACTGGCATGGCCGGATTCCGCGACGTACGTGATTTCCTCGCTTTGTGCGGCGGCCGCTGTCAGCGTCATTGCGACGGCCGCAACGCACACGGATTGCTTGAATGTATTCACGGATATATCTCCCTTTATGCGTCTATTCTTCACGCAGCGTCTTGATATAAAGGATCACGGACTGGATTTCCGGTCCCGTAAGATCGCCGCCCCATGGCGGCATACGCGCTGAGCGCCCCATCGCCTCACCGCCCTTCGTGATGATCTGGGTGAGGTATTCATCCGGCATCCGGCTCAGTACCAGGTTGAAAGGTGGCGGATCCTTGATGATGCGCGCCATCTTGCCGTCGCCTTGACCGAATTTGCCGTGGCACAATGCGCACCGCCCGATGAATACCGCCCGGCCGATCCTGATCGACGGCTCGATCTGCGCGGCTTCGCTGCGCGACATTTTCAGCGCCCCTTCCAGATCGTCGCGCATGAACTGCACGAACTGCACGACGGACTCCATCTGCGTATGCGTCAGCTCATCGCCCCACGGCGGCATCCATTCCGTCGTGCCCTTGGCTTGCGTGCCATGCACGACGATCTCCTTCAGCCCGGCGATATCCTTGGCGTATTTGGGTTCCAGCAGGTTCGTCGCCGGGTAGTCCGGCACTGACAGCGGCAGGATGCCTTCACCCAGACCGTCGGAGCCATGGCAGAGGCTGCAGCGCTGCTGAAAGATCCGCGCGCCGTATTGCAGGCAGGCCTTCGCCTCCTGACCGCAATCCTGCGCCGAATCGGCAAATGCCAGCAACGGCATGAACAACACCAGCAACAGGGCGCTTCGCGACACCATCGTTTATTCCCCGACGTTGATCGTCATTTGCATGTTCGGATGAATCGCGCATTCGACATCCACCTTGCCGGCCTTGTCGAAGGTGATGGTCTTTGTTTCACCTTTCGGATACGAACCGAGGTCGAAGGTCTTGACCGGGGACAAGCTGAACACGTTGTGAAAGAACGGGTCCTGGTTGGGGAAACTGACGGTATCTCCAACCTTGATGTTCAGCTCGTTCACGGTGAACGCCTTGTTCTTCTGGCCGACTTCATACTCCCCGGCAAAAGCCTGGACGTTCGCCAATACCGCGACCGCGGCGACAATGTTCATCATGCTCAATTTCATGTCATCCACTCCTTGTACTTCAGCTAGCGGGTTTACGTTTAAATAATCAGACCTTGAACAGACTCACCACATCCTCCAGCTCACCCGCCGCGGCGCGTAGGTTGTCCGAGCGCAGATGCAGTTCCTGGGATTGAACGCGATTGCTGCCGGAAATTCCCGACAGCTGCTCGGCCGCCTCGGCGATGCTGCCGGCCGAATGATTCTGTGTCTCCACCAGGCCCACCAACTCATGCATGCTCTGGCTGATAGCCTTGATCTGTTCACTGCTGGTGCGCGTACCGTCCGCAGCGGCCTGCAATTGATCGATGTTGCTGGTCGCATCGGCAAGCGCCTTTTCCATCGAGGCCACCGTTTCATGCACGCTGTTATTGATACTGCCGATCAGCCCGGATATCTCGTCCACGGCCTTGCTGGTATGACCTGCCAAGGTGCGCACTTCGTCCGCAACCACTGCGAAACCGCGTCCCTGCTCACCCGCACGCGCCGCCTCGATGGCGGCATTGAGCGCCAGCAGGTTGGTCTGCCTGGAGATCCCGCCGATGGTCTGGATAATGCCGGTGATCTGATCGGTGATGCTTTCGAGCTCGCGGCTCTTGCCGGCGGTCGTCTCCATTTCGCGCCGGAACTGTTCGAAATTGTGCACCGACTGCAGGATTCGATCGGATGAAACCTGGGAGGCCGCGGTCGCTTCGCCCGCATGCCGGTTGGCATCCTCGATCTGGGTCGAGGCCATGCGGGTCGTGTCGTGAAGTTGCTCGGTCTGCGCCCGGATACGGGAAATGCTGCGATCGAAATCGCGCGAGCCGGATTCGACTTCCGCCGCGCTCTGCGAAACGGCCTGGGCGACATTGGAGACCTTGCAACTCGATTCGCCGATCCGGCCGATGAGTTCGCGCAGGCGTGTGACCATGGTATCGATCGCGCGCAGCGTACAGCCGATTTCATCCTGACCCGCGCCGGCCGTATCCACCGGCTGCGTGAGATCGCCGACGGCCAGTGCGCGCATCACATGTTCGACATGCGCCAGCGGCCGGCTCATCATG
>DATCTE010000392.1:0-7547 GCA_036568085.1 Thiobacillus sp. | reverse complement strand
AGTGGTGAGTGGTGAGTGGTGAGTGGACGCGCTACTCACCAAAGAAAAAGGGAGCGAATGGTGAGCGTTAAACCCCATGAGCGGCTTGAGGCGTGGAAAAGCGCGATGGAGTTGGTTGAGGAGATTTATCGGGTCACTGCTGTCTTCCCCGCTCATGAACAGTATGGCCTGGTGTCGCAGATGCGAAGGGCTGCCGTATCTATTCCCAGCAATGTGGCGGAAGGAGCAGGTCGGGAAGGTAACCGGGAGTTTTCCCGTTTTCTCAGCATTGCCCGGAGTTCGTTGAGTGAATTGGATACGCAACATCAGATTGCCATTCGCCTCGGTTACGTTAGCTCGGGAAGAGAGCAGGTCGAGCTGTTGCTTGGCCGTGTGGGAAAATTGTTATCTGGTTTACATAAGAAAATGAAAGAGTCTGAATAAGCATGACCACTCACCACTCACCACTCACCACTCACCGCAAAGGCATCATCCTGGCCGGCGGCTCCGGTACCCGCCTGTATCCGGCAACGCTTGCCGTGTCCAAACAACTGCTGCCGATCTACGACAAGCCGATGATCTACCATCCGCTCACCACGCTGATGCTGGCTGGGATACAGGACATGCTGATCATTTCGACGCCGCAGGATACGCCGCGTTTCGAGCAGCTGCTGGGCGACGGCAGCCAGTGGGGGATCAATCTGCAGTATGCGGTGCAACCCAGCCCGGAAGGCCTTCCCCAGGCTTTTATCATCGGCGCGGATTTCATCGGCAACGGCCCCAGCGTACTGGTGCTCGGCGACAACATTTTCTATGGCAACGAGATGACCGATGACCTGCGTGCTGCCAGCGAGCAGGAAACCGGGGCCACGGTATTTGCCTATCGGGTACACGATCCGGAACGCTACGGCGTGGTTGAGTTCGACTCGGCCAGGAAGGCCGTCAGCCTGGAAGAAAAGCCGCTTCAACCCAAATCGCATTACGCGGTCACCGGCCTTTACTTCTACGACAACCAGGTGGTGGAGATTGCCCGCAATCTGAAGCCTTCCCCGCGCGGCGAACTGGAGATTACCGACGTCAATCGGCATTACCTCGAAGCGGGAATGCTCAATGTGTCGATCTTGGGCCGTGGCCATGCCTGGCTCGACACGGGGACCCATGAATCGTTGTTGCAGGCCTCGCTGTTCATCGAGACGATCGAGAAGCGCCAGGGCCTGAAGATCGCCTGCCCGGAAGAGATCGCCTACCGCCAGGGCTACATCACGGCAGAGCACGTGGCGAAGCTGGCCGAACCGCTGAAGAAGAACGCCTATGGGCAGTATTTGCTGAACATGCTGAACGAACGGATTTTTTGAACGGGTGAGTAGTGAGTGGTGAGTAGTCAGTAGCGCCCTCCACTCACCACTCACTACTCACCATTCCCCCAGAATGAACATCATCGAAACCGCTCTTCCCGGTGTGCTGCTCCTCGAACCCAAGGTGTTTGGCGACGCGCGCGGTTTTTTTCTGGAAAGCTGGAACCGCCAGACCTTTGCGGAGATTGGGCTGGATGCGGATTTCGTGCAGGACAGCCATACGCGTTCGGGCAGGGGGGTGTTGCGCGGCCTGCATTACCAGCTCGAGCAATCACAGGGAAAGCTGGTGCGCGTGGTGAGCGGCACCGTGTTCGATGTGGCGGTGGATGTGCGCAAGTCCTCGCTCTGTTTCGGGCAGTGGGTGGGCTACGAACTCTCGACCGAAAATCAGCTCATGATGTGGATTCCCCCCGGCTTTGCGCATGGCTTTCTGGTGCTGTCCGACAGCGCCGACGTTCTTTACAAGGCCACGGCCTACTACGCGCCGCAGTGGGATCGCGGCATCCGCTGGGACGATCCGCAGATCGGGGTGCAATGGCCGCTGGAAGGCGCGCCCGTGCTGTCGGCCAAGGACCAGGTTCAGCCCTTGCTGAAGGATGCGGAGGTCTACGCATGACGACCGCTTACCGCTCACCGCTCACCGCTCGCCGTATCCTGCTCACCGGCGCACGCGGGCAGGTCGGCTGGGAACTGCAACGCACGCTGAGCTGCCTGGGCGAGGTGGTCGCGCTCGATTCAAAAGCGATGAATCTGGCCGATGCCGATGCGGTGCGCCGGACGGTCCGCGATATCGCGCCGGGCATCATCGTCAACCCGGCCGCCTACACCGCGGTGGACAAGGCGGAGAGCGAGCCTGACCTGGCGCGTGCGGTGAACACCGCGGCGCCCGGCATCCTCGCCGAGGAGGCAGGCCGGCTGGGCGCGCTGCTGGTGCATTACTCCACCGACTATGTGTTCAACGGCAGCGGCACCGCGCCGTGGCGCGAGGACGATCCCTGCGATCCGCTCAACGTATATGGCGCGACCAAGCTGGCAGGCGAATGCGCCATCCAGGCCACGGGCTGCCGCCATCTCATCTTCCGCACCTCCTGGGCGTACGGCGCGCGCGGCAGCAATTTCCTGCTGACCATGCGCCGCCTGATGCGGGAGCGGCCGGAATTGAAGATCGTCGCCGATCAGGTTGGCGCGCCGACCTGGTGCCGCGATCTTGCCGAAGCGACGGCCCAGGTGTTGGGCCAGCTTGCCTCGCCCATGTCAGCTGCGAAACAAGCCGAGCCCTGGGGCGTCTATCACATGACGAATGGGGGCGAGACATCCTGGCATGGTTTCGCCGAAGCGATCCAGGCGTTCGATGAGTTCGACGAAACCTGTGTGCCGGCCCACCTGCTTCCCATTCCGAGCGCCGACTACCCGACCCCGGCAAAACGCCCGCTCAATTCGCGGCTGAACTGCGACAGGCTGGAACGGACGTTCGGTCTGAAGCTGCAGGACTGGCGTGCGGCGCTGGCACTGTGCCTGGAAGCGAGTAACAAGTAATTCTGATGAACTGGAGAGACAAGTGAACGTGCTACTGACCGGCGGCGCCGGCTATATCGGTTCGCACACCGCCGTGGAGTGCCTGGCGGCGGGACACGAGGTGGTGGTGTTCGACAACCTGTCGAACAGCAGCGTGAAATCGCTGGAGCGGGTGGCGCAGATTGCCGGCAAGCCGGTGGCATTCGTGCAGGGCGACATCCGCGACCGCGCCGCCTTGCGTGCGCTGTTCGCCGATCACCGTATCGATGCGGTGGTGCATTTCGCCGGGCTGAAGGCGGTAGGCGAGTCGGTGGAGAAGCCGCTGCTGTATTACGACAACAACATTGCCGGCAGCATCGCATTGTTCGAGGAGATGGCGGCGGCCGGCATGAAGGCAGTGGTGTTCTCGTCGTCCGCCACGGTGTACGGCGACCCGGCGACGGTGCCGATCACCGAGGATTTTCCGCTGTCGGCGACCAATCCCTATGGCCGCTCGAAACTCGTCATCGAGGAGATGCTGCGCGATATCGCGCTGAGCGATCCGGGCTGGAACGTTGCGCTGCTGCGCTATTTCAACCCGGTGGGTGCGCACGAATCGGGCCTGATCGGCGAGGACCCGCGCGGCATTCCCAACAACCTGATGCCCTACGTGGCGCAGGTGGCGGTGGGGCGCCGCCCGCATCTCAACGTGTTCGGCGGCGATTATCCGACGCCGGACGGCACCGGCGTGCGCGACTACATCCATGTGGTCGACCTGGCACGCGGGCATGTGGCAGCGCTGAACAGACTGCGGCAACTGGGCGGGGTGCAGACCTGGAACCTGGGTACCGGGCGCGGGGTGAGCGTGCTCGACATGGTGCGCGCGTTCGAAGCGGCGAGCGGGAAGAAGGTGCCGTATCAGATCGTCGCGCGCCGTGCGGGCGACGTGGCGCAATGCTGGGCCGACCCCACCCGTGCGGCGCACGAACTGGGCTGGCGGGCCGAATACGATCTGCCGCGCATGTGTGCCGATGCGTGGCGCTGGCAGGCGGGGAATCCGGAAGGGTACGCCTGAGAGGCAGGACGCAAGAGACAAGACACAAGATGCAAGATGACCGTGGCTTAGCAGAAGGACGCTCGCTACTCTGTGGATCTTGTAACTTGAATCTTGCGTCTTGAATCTTGTAACTCGAGCCAGATCAGCGCTTGCCGAACACGCCGCGCCCGCGGAAATACTGCACCCCCAGCCAGCCGCCGAACAGCCCGCCGAGGTGGGCGAAGTGGGCGACGCCCGCATCGGTGCTGGTGAGGCCGAGGATGAGTTCGACGATGCCGTAGCCGAGCACGAAGGTGCGCGCGGGGATGCGGATGAAGGGCAGGAAGATGATGGTGATGACATTGCGGGGGAAATACAGCGCATAGGCCAGCAGGAGGCCGAATACGCCGCCGGAGGCGCCGATGACGGGGCTGCTGCTGTGCAGGAAATAGCCGGAGACGGCGATCTGCGTCATCGCGGCCACGACGACGCTGAGCAGGTAGGTCAGCAGGTAGCGCAGGTCGTTCCAGCGCCTTTCCAGTTCGGCGCCGAACATCCACACGGCGAACATGTTGAATCCCAGGTGCGTGAGCGAGCCGTGCAGGAAGCTGTAGGTGACCAGCTGCCACAGGTGGAACGCCCCGCCCGAGCCCGGTGGCCACAGGCCGAAGACGCGGATGATCTCGGGCCCGGTGAACAGCTCGAGTGCATAGACGAGAACATTCAGCAGGATGAGGGCGAGTGTGATCGGCGGCATGGCGATTGCAGTTTCAAGTTTCAGGATTCACGTTGCAAGGGAAATCAGGCTGCGGGTTCCCAGTGCTGCAGCTTCAGCTGCAGGGACTGCTGGCCATTGAATTCGTTCGGCATGAGCGCGTAGACGGCGCGGATGCGGTCGGGCAGCGGGTCGGCCTGGAAAAACCGCATGGCATCGAACGTCACAGCGTCGCGCGCCAGCTTGAGTTTCATGTGCTTCTCGCCGACGACACGTTGGGCCACGACGTCGAAGGTGGCGGTGAACAGCGGTGCGGGGAAGCCTTGCCCCCAGACCGCATGGTCGAACTGCTCGGCAAGTTCGTAGCGGTGCTCGGCGATGTCCAGTTCGCCGTCGGTTTCGATCATGCCTTCCAGATCGGCCGGGTCGATCAGTTCGCGCACCACGGCCTCGAATGCCTGGCTGAATTCCGCGTGGCGCCCGGCGGGAATGCTGAGCCCGGCCGCCATGGCGTGGCCGCCGAACTTGACGATCAGGCCGGGATGGCGTTTGTCGATCAGGTCGAGCGCGTCGCGCAGGTGCAGGCCGGGGATGGAGCGGCCGGAGCCCTTGAGTTCACCCGTGTCGCTGGACGCAAATACGATGGTGGGACGGTGAAATTTGTCCTTCAGGCGCGAGGCAAGAATGCCGATCACGCCGACGTGCCAGTCGGGCTGATACGCGGTGAGGCTGTGGCTGTCGTCGGGATTGAAAGTGGCGAGAATGGCGAGCGCCTCCTCCAGCATGCCGGCTTCGACGTCGCGCCGGGCGCGGTTGAGCGTGTCGAGCTGCTGCGCCAGTTGCTGCGCTGCGGCGGGATCGTCGGCCAGCAGGCATTCGATGCCGAGCGCCATGTCGTCGATGCGGCCAGCGGCGTTCAGCCGCGGGCCGAGCATGAAGCCGAGATCGAACACGGTGGCACGCGCAGGGTCGCGCCCGGCGGCGCGGAACAGCGCGTTGACGCCGACACTGGCCTTGCCCGCGCGCATGCGCGCGAGGCCCTGGGCGACCAGGGTGCGGTTGTTGGCGTCGAGCTTCACCACATCGGCCACCGTACCGAGCGCGACGAGGTCGAGCAGGGTGCGCAGATCCGGTTCGGGCGTGTCGACATAGGCGCCACGCTGCCGCAGCTCGGCGCGCAGCGCCAGCAGCACGTAGAACATCACGCCCACCCCCGCCAGATTCTTCGAGGCGAAGCCGCAGCCCGGCTGGTTGGGATTGACGATGCAGGCGGCGTCCGGCAGTGCGTCGCCGGGCAGGTGATGGTCGGTGACCAGCACCGGGATGCCGAGCGCGTATGCCGCTGCCACGCCGTCGACCGCGGCAATGCCGTTGTCCACCGTCACCAGCAGGTTGGGCTGGCGCTCGGCGGCGAGCTTCACGATGTCGGGGGTGAGTCCGTAGCCGTGTTCAATCCGGTTGGGCACGATGAAGTCGACCTGCGCGCCGAGCAGGCGCAGGCCGCGCACGCCGACCGCGCAGGCGGTGGCGCCGTCGGCGTCGTAGTCGGCGATGATGAGCAGGCGCTCGTGGTCGCGAATGGCGTCGGCCAGCAGCGCGGCGGCCTGTTCGATGTGCAGCATGCCGGCGGGCGGCAGCAGCTGCGGTAGCCGGTGCGCGACTTCGTCGGGATGGCTGACGCCGCGTGCGGCATACAGCCGCGCCCAGGCGGGGGCGAGGCCGGCCTGTTCGAGCGCGGCGCGGGCGTCGGCGGGGCAGGGGCGGGTGGTGATGGAAGGCATGATGGGATTGTATTGGCAGACGGGTCAGAGCGAGCGAATCAGGGATTCAGAATCTGGTGATGTGCCGATTCTGTCCGTCACGGACACGGAGTACCATCGCGCCATGAGCCATTTACTCCCGCTCTCCCGTGTGGCCAAGCTGGTCGGTCAGCCGCGCCATGCGCTGCAGGAAATGATCCGCGGCGGCACGTTGGCGACCTTCGACGGCATGGTCGAGCTCGATGAGTTGCTGCGCGTGTTTCCCGAGGTGAAGTGGGATGACGATGCGGAGTTTCGCCGGGTCCAGGAAATCAAGGACAAGGCGTTCGCCAAGCGGGTGCTGGAGCGCGCGTTGCCCGACAAGGACGTGCTGGTGGCGCGCCTGAACGAACTGGGTGACGACTACGCGGCAGCCAGGGCCTTGCTGCTGCATTACGGCAACGTGATGACCTGGCTCGACGAGAAGATCGACGAAATCGAAGAAGACACAAGCGCCGAGACGCGCCATGCCCTGCACACCGTGCGCGCGTTTCTGCTGCGCAATCTGGCCGAGGTTCCGCCGGATGCCGTGCTGGCGCAGGCGGCGATCGCGCAGGAAAGGATATTCAAAATCATGTCAGCCCATGTGACCATCCAGCCCAGCGGCCACGAGTTCTATGTGGAGGGCAACGACACCCTGCTGGAAGCCGCGCTGCGCAACGGCGTGTCGCTCAATTACGGATGCAGCAACGGCAACTGCGGCGAGTGCAAGGCGCGCGTGCTGTCGGGCGAGGTGAAGAAGGTCCACGCGCACGACTATGTGCTGAAGGAGGCCGAAAAAGACGCCGGCGTCATTCTGCTGTGCGCCTATGCGCCGGTGAACGACGTGGTGATCGTGGCCAATGTGGCGGGCGCGCGCGACATCCCGGTGCAGCAGTTGAGCGCCAAGGTCAAATCGGTCGAGGTGTTCAATCCGCACATGGCTGCGCTGCACATCCTGGCGCCGCGCAGCCAGCGCCTGCGGTATCTCGGCGGACAGAGCGTCGATGTGTCGATCGACGGGGTGAAGGGACGCTATGCGATTGCCAGTTGTCCCTGCGAGGACCGCCACATCGAGGTGCAGATTCCGCGCCGCGCCGGCGATGCGTTTGCCGAGGCCGTGTTCGACACCTTGAAAGCCAACGACACGGTGGAGGTGGACGGGCCCTTTGGCGAATTCGTGCTGGACG
>DATCTE010000391.1:0-6530 GCA_036568085.1 Thiobacillus sp. | reverse complement strand
CGAAAGCCGCCATTGCGCAGCTCAAGGCCATGGGCATTCAATGCATGATGCTCACCGGTGATTCGCAAGCGGTGGCGCAAACGGTTTCGAAGCAGCTCGGCCTGGACGACTTCTTCGCCGAAGTGCTGCCGGAACAGAAGGCGCTGAAAATCCGCGAAGTGAAGGCGCGCGGCCTCACGGTGGCGATGGTCGGCGACGGCGTGAACGATGCGCCGGCGCTGGTGGAATCGGATCTCGGCGTTGCGATCGGCGCGGGCACCGATGTGGCCATCGAGGCGGCCGACATCGTGCTGGTGAGCAACAATCCGCAGGATGTCGCGGCGATTCTCGGGCTGTCGCGCAAGACCTACGGCAAGATGATCCAGAACCTGATCTGGGCCACCGGTTACAACACCTTTGCAATCCCCCTTGCAGCCGGGGTCGCGGCCTATTGGGGGCTGCTGATGACCCCCGCAGTGGGGGCGGTGTTCATGTCGGCCAGCACGGTCATTGTGGCGATCAATGCCAAGCTGCTGGGACGGGGCGGCATGGCCGCTCCCGTTGCTGGAGCATGACGGATACACAGGAGGAAATCATGGACGACACCATTGAAGATCCTGTCTGCGGTATGGAGGTCAGCCGGGATTCCTTTGCCATGGAGCATCTGGGCATCCATTTCGCCTTCTGCTCCCAGCAGTGCCAGGATCGGTTCAAGGCGAACCCGCATCTTTTTATCGGCGTACCGGGCAAGCAAGCCCCCAAGCAGAAGGGCCTGGAGATCATCAAGCAGCGGCGCTTCCGTCTGGAACAGCCGTTGACCGATCAGGAGGCGGCCATCCTTGTCAAAGAGCTGGGTGCCATGATGGGCATCAAGTCCATGGAGGTTACCGGCGACACCCTTTCCATCACCTATGACTTGTTGCAGGCGACCGCCGAGCAGATTGAAGTGCGCATCGGAGAAGTCGGGGGGCTGCTCGGAACAGGATGGGCAGAGCGTTTGCAGCGCGGCTTTGTCCATTATGTTGAGGAATGTGAGGTAGGCAATCTGGAAGTCACGCCGCATCGAGGGCATCACTAGCCACGTCGACCGCGCAGTCCTTGCCCAGAGCTGACTTCGGCCCAGCCGGGCAAGTGTATCCAATCCTGGTTCCTTCGCAGTCGGGCGGATTCGAGGCACACACATGTTCCCGCCTGCCGGTTACTGGTCGCAACTTAACACCTGGCTGGCTTTGCTGGGCGGGTTGCTTTGCCGCGAAAAGGTTTGACTGGTTTGAAACACAAGGCCAATCCGGCGTTGATGGCTATGGAATAAACCGCTCCCCCAGCCATCAACGTACGACACGGCGCCACGGCATTGCTTTCATCCAAATACCGATCACCGCAGAAATCCAGTCAGTACAAATTGTCCCGTAATAGATTTTTACCAAGGGAACAAGTTTTGCTTGTATATCAGGGCGGCTCACGTTAAATTTTACCAATGCGTCTAATTCGGACAATCCTGTTCATTTGGCTTTCCATTGCGCTTCCCCTCCAGGGATACGCAAGCTTTGCGTTGCCCAAGCCGCATTGCCCGATGGAATCCGCCACGATGGATATGACGGGTGCAGGTGCAATGCACGATTGCTGTAACGACGCGAAAACCGCTGCAAAAACCGGTAAACCCTGCAAGTCTGCACAGCCCTGCCAATCCGCAGGACAGATATTGCCGATTTCTGAATTGGACGTTTTGCCTCAGGACATAGCGCTTGCTGTTCGTTTCCCGCGCTTCGCTGACATCACGTTCACCTTTGATCCTGCCGCTACCTGGCGGCCACCCACCCAACTCTGATTTCTTGTGCCGAGCGCTGCGCTGCGTCTGTTTGATCAGACGTCAGTGCGGATATCTGGCGCCATCAAGCCTGGTTTGGCTCGTTTGATGCGCGCTGTCGCGTAAGGAGTTGGAAACATGCGTATTCCCCAATCAGCCGACTGCTTGAGTCGGTTCCTGCTGTGCTGCACGGCTACGCTGCTGGGGCTGGCGAGCCTCGTCGGCACGGCGTTCGCCGAGCCGCTCTCTTTTGATGCTGCGCTGGCTTTGGCCGTGCGAGAGACCCCCACGCTTCGAGCGGAAGCCGCACAAGTCGATGCAATGCGTCACGCGGCTATCCCAGCCGGCGAGTTGCCCGACCCCAAGCTGACCTTGGGGCTCGATAACGTACCCATCGAGGGCGTCGACCGTTTCAGCCTGTCCAGCGAACCGATGACCATGCAACGCATCGGCGTCATGCAGGAATTTCCCAACACCTCCAAGCGTGGCGCACGCGTTGAAGTTGCGCGTGGGCGGATTGCACTGAGTGAAGCGCAAATCCGTATCACCCGCCTCACTGTGCTGCGGGAAACGGCGCTTGCCTGGATTGCGCGCGATACGGTCGAACGCCAGCTCGCGCGTATCGATGCGCTGGACGGAGAAAACCGCCTGTTCGAAGCCGCAGTGCGTGCCCGCATAGCCGGGGCTAAGGGCAGTGCAATGGAGGCGGTAGCGGCGCGCCAGGAAGCTGCAATGATCGACGCACGGCGAGACGAGCTCATCGCACGCCGCCAGCAATCCATCGCCACCCTCAAACGCTGGGTGGGTCCACGCGCGGAAGCACCACTGGAGGGCGACGTGCCCGACTGGCCAATCGCCCATGATGCGCTGGCGCATGCGCTGCACTGGCACCCGGAGCTGGCGATATTTGACCCCAAAGCACAGGTGCTGGACGCCGAGGTGGCCGAAGCTCGCGCCGAAAAGAAGCCGGACTGGGCACTGGAACTGGCTTACCAGAAGCGTGGTTCGCAGTTTGGCGACATGGCCACGGTGCAGGTGAGTTTTGATCTGCCGGTGTTTGCCGCCACCCGCCAGGACCCGAAAATTGCCGCCAGGCTTGCCGAACGGGAAGGGCTCGACGCCGAACGCGAAGCGGTGATGCGCGAACATGCGGCAATGCTAGAAGCGGATTTTGCCGAGTACCAGCGCCTCGACAAGGCCGTCAGGCGCCAGCGCGAGGTGCTGCTACCGCTGGCCGGCGAGAAGGTCGATCTGGCCTTGGCTGAATGGCGCGGCGGCAAGGGCGAACTCGTCAATCTGGTGATGGCGCGGCGCGAACGCGTTGACGCCGAACTCATGGCCCTCGCGCTCGAAGGCGAACGCCAGAAGATGGCCGCACGTCTTCATTACGCCTATGGCGAACCCACTTTGTCCGGAGAAAAACAATGAGTCGCCAAACGATTAAGAAAACAGCGCTGGTTCTCTTCGCCGTGATTGCGCTGCTCGCCGTTGGCGCGGCGGCGGGCTTGTGGTGGGAAAGAAACCATGTGCCAGCGGACGGGAAGACCATGCCCGCCACTGCCGCGAAAGACGGCCGCAGCGTGCTGTACTGGTACGACCCGATGGTTCCCACCCAAAAATTCGACAAGCCTGGCAAGTCGCCCTTCATGGACATGCAACTGGTGCCGAAATATGCCGACGAAGGCGGCGATGCCTCGACCGTGACGATCGACCCGGGCGTGGCGCAGAACCTGGGCGTCCGCCTGGCCACGGTCACGCGCGCCCCGCTGGATTTGAACGTGGTGGCGACGGGAATCGTCAACTTCAACGAGCGCGATATCGCCGTCGTGCAGGCGCGCACAGGTGGATTCGTGGAGCGCGTGGCCAGGCTGGCACCCAATGACGTGGTCGGATCCGGTGCGTTCATCGCCGAACTGCTGGTGCCGGAATGGGCTGCGTTGCAACAGGAGTATCTGGCGCTCAAGGCCGTGGGCGACGCGCCGCTGGAAGCTGCGGCGCGCGAACGGATGCGGCTGGGCGGCATGCCGGAAAGTCTGATACGGGCAGTGGTTCAAACCGGCAAGGTCAGAAATCGCATATCGATCACCACCCCGCGCGCCGGCGTGATCCAGACGCTCGACGTGCGCCCCGGCATGACACTGATGGCGGGACAGACGATGGCACGCGTCAACGGCATCAGCACGGTGTGGCTCGATGTGTCGGTGCCGGAAGCCCAGGCCGGAGCCGTTCTGATCGGACAATCCGCCGAAGCAAAATTTGCCGCCTTTCCGGGCAAGCCGGTACAGGGTCGCGTCACTGCGTTATTGCCGACATTGAACGATGCCGCGCGTGCGCTCAGGGTTCGGGTTGAGCTACCCAACAAGGACGGACGCCTGAGGCCGGGGTTGACGGCCCAGGTCAGCCTCAAAGGAGCGGTCGGCGAATCGGCGCTGTTAGTGCCGACCGAAGCGGTGATCCGTACCGGACGCCGCGCGCTGGTCATCGTGGCCGAAGCAGAAGGACGCTATCGCCCGGTCGATGTCGTCCTTGGTCCCGAGTCCGGTGCCGACACGGTCATTGCGTCCGGTCTCGACGAAGGCCAGAAAATCGTCGCCAGCGGCCAGTTCCTGATCGATTCCGAAGCAAGTCTGCAGGGGATCGTTGCAAGCCCTTCCGGGCCGGACGAAGCGCTGCCGGCGGCGGTTGCGCTGCACGAAGCGGATGCCGTCATCAAGGGATTGTCCGGCACGAGCGTGACGCTCGCGCACGGTCCCTTCAAGACGCTTTCGATGCCCGGCATGACCATGGAGTTTCCGCTCGCCAATCCCGAACTAGGGCAGGGCCTGAAGGTGGGCGATCGGGTGAGGGTCGGCGTGCGCGAAACCGACGACGGCCTGCTGGTTGAGAAACTCGACAAGACGGGGGGCGAAAAATGATCGCGCGCCTCATCAAATGGTCGGTCGCCAACCGCTTTCTGGTTTTGCTGGCGACCCTGTTCACCGTGGCGTGGGGCGTGTGGTCGGTGAAAACCACGCCGATCGACGCATTGCCCGATCTGTCCGATGTGCAGGTCATCATCCGTACCACTTATCCCGGCCAGGCACCGCAGATCGTGGAGAACCAGGTCACCTATCCGCTTGCCACCACCATGTTGTCGGTGCCGGGGGCGAAGACGGTGCGCGGGTTTTCCTTCTTTGGCGACAGTTTTGTCTATGTCATTTTCGAGGACGGCACCGATCTGTACTGGGCGCGGTCGCGGGTGCTGGAATATCTCAGCCAAGTGCAGGCTCGCCTACCCGCAACGGCTAAACCGGCGCTGGGACCCGACGCCACCGGTGTGGGCTGGATCTACGAATATGCGCTCGTCGACAGGACCGGGCACCATGATCTGGCACAGTTGCGCGCCTTGCAGGACTGGTTCCTGAAATTCGAGCTGAAGGCCCTGCCGAACGTGGCCGAAGTGGCCACGGTGGGCGGCATGGTCAAGCAGTATCAGGTCGTGCTCGACCCCGTCAAACTTGCCGGCCTCGGTATTACGCAGGCCGAAGTGAAGGATGCCATTGCCAGGGCGAATCAGGAGAGCGGCGGATCGGTGCTGACGCTCGGCGAAGCCGAACTGATGGTACGCGCCAGCGGCTACCTGAAATCGCTTGCCGATTTCCGGTCCATTCCGCTCAAACTCGTGAACAGCGTGCCGGTCCTTCTCGGCGACGTGGCGGCCATCCAGCTAGGTCCGGAAATGCGGCGTGGCATCGCGGAACTGGATGGCCAGGGCGAAACGGTCGGCGGCGTGGTCATTCTGCGTAGTGGCAAGAACGCGCGTGAGACTATCGCGGCGGTGCACGCGAAGCTGGAACAGCTCAAGGCCAGCCTGCCCAAGGGCGTGGAGATCGTCACGACCTACGACCGCAGCAAGCTGATTGACCGCGCGGTGGAAAACCTCAGCCACAAACTCATCGAAGAATTCATCGTCGTCGCGCTGGTATGCGCGCTGTTCCTGTGGCATGTGCGATCGTCGCTGGTGGCCATCGTCTCGTTGCCGCTGGGCGTGCTGACGGCATTCATTGCCATGCGCTACCAGGGCGTGAACGCGAACATCATGTCGCTTGGCGGCATCGCGATCGCCATCGGGGCGATGGTGGATGCGGCCATCGTCATGATCGAAAACGCCCACAAGCATGTCGAGGCGTGGAAGCGAGAACATCCCGGCCAGTCTCTCCAGGGCGAGGCGCACTGGCGGGTCATGACCGAGTCTGCCGTCGAGGTCGGGCCAGCGCTGTTCTTCTCGCTCCTGATCATCACCATTTCCTTTGTGCCGGTGTTCATGCTGGAAGCGCAGGAGGGCCGGCTGTTCGGTCCGCTCGCGATCACCAAGACCTACTCCATGGCGGCAGCCGCCGGCCTGTCGGTAACGCTGATTCCGGTGCTGATGGGCTACTGGATACGCGGCACGCTGCCGGATGAGGCGAAGAATCCGCTCAACCGCTGGCTCATCGGCGCCTACCGGCCGCTGCTGGATGCGGTGCTGGCGCGGCCGAAGACGACGCTCGCGGTGGCCGCGTTGCTGTTCCTCACCGCGGCGTGGCCGATCAGCCGGCTCGGCGGCGAATTTCTGCCGCCGCTGGACGAGGGCGATCTGCTCTATATGCCTTCGGCTCTGCCAGGGTTGTCGGCGCAGAAAGCGGCGCAGCTGCTGCAACAGACCGACCGCTTGATCAAGACGGTACCCGAAGTCGAACACGTTTTTGGTAAGGCTGGTCGTGCC
>DATCTE010000390.1:0-4284 GCA_036568085.1 Thiobacillus sp. | reverse complement strand
GTCAACGCGGGTGCTGCCCTGCAGGGACGGAATGTCGCGGTAGTCGAACGCGCCCTCGCGCATCATGCGGACTGCGGGCAGGCTCTTCGACGACAGCGGCCGCATCGGCGCCACGTAGCGCGGCCCGACCAGCACAGGCTTTTCGCGGCGCGGCGCATCGACTGACACACCAAGCCATGCCAGGCCGTCGTCGGTGATCGCGAACGCGCCGTCGCGCTGGTACACGAGGCGCGCATCGATCAGGTTCTGCACGATGCGATCCCACGTTACGCTGGCGGCGGTCGGCCACTTTTTCAGGCTCGAATCCATCCAGACGGCGCTGCTGGCTTCGCCGCCAATCGCCTCCAAGGTCTGGAGCGCGACATAGCTGCGCGTGCCGGCGCTGGGGCCTTTGCGGGGCGCGTTCATTGCTCGCCCCTAGCTTGGCCAGCTTGCGGGCAGTAGATGCGGAAGGTAATCGCCATAAGCTCGGACAGCACCTTGTGGATGCGTGCGCCGTCGGCTTCAAGCACCTTGCGCTCGCCAGCGTCGATATGGTCGTCGGCCGTCGCGCTGCTGAAGTGTGCCGAGAACGTTCCCAGTTCGGCGTACAGCGCCTGGAACTTGCTCAGCAGCGCCTCGTTCGCGTCCGACAGGTCCGTCGGCAGCTTGACGAAGGTTCCGCCGCTGGCGGTGGCCACGGCCGCCGCGAAGTGCGTGGTATCGGAGAACTTCTGGATCTGGAGCGCGGTCTCGACAAGCACGCCCTGCCCCTTGCGTTCGTAGATGCGATTCTCCAGGGCGTCGCGGCTCATGCCGAGGGCGCCAACGATCGCGTCCCAACCGCCCGGGAATGCCCTGATCATTGCGAGATAAGATTGCCTGATGTCCACAACATGCCCTTTTCTTGGTGGTTTGATAATTTTTGTTACGCAACTACTATGGGCCAACGTACTACTCGGGATCCGGCGCCTCACCGAATATCCCCGGGTTCAATTCGTACCGAGTTACAGCGCCTGCCAGCTCTCGCTCAATCTCACGACAACGCTCGCCAGGAACAACGCCTTGACTAACCCACTTCTGCACTGCTTGGGGACTAACGCCGAGCAACGTGGCGAGCGCGGTTTGGCTGCCTGCGAGGCGAACAGCTTTCTTGATTCCGGATTCCATGTTTGGGCCTAGTTGGTGATTACAACCCAAGGTTACAGTATCCAGCAGGCAATTACAACTAATTTTTGCAGTGCTAATTACAACGCTTGTTTGTAATATCCGAAGGATGGAAAAAATGGCAAATCGTCTACAGCAGCTTCTCCTGAAAAAGAATGGTGGCAACCAATCGGAGATGGCTCGTTTCATTCATGTTTCACCGCAAGCCGTACAGAAGTGGATATCAGGAGAAACCGAACCGCGCGGGAAAAACCTCGACAAGGCAGCTGAGTTCTTAGGGGTTTCGGCGGCCGAGCTCAAGTTCGGTATCCAGGCAGGCACATCTAGGATCATCGCCGTCCATCCGGATGACGCACCTGATCCGGAGATGGTTTATGTACCTGAGTCGAGGATCGAATTCTCAGCCGGCAACGGCCGCACCGCGCATTTCGAACTGATCGAAGACGAGGAGCCCGCGACTTACCGCTTGAGCTGGTTCCGGAAGTACGGAATCAATCCAAACAGAGTGCGCAGATTCCGCGTGTCGGGCGACAGCATGGAACCGGCGATGTATGCACGGGACACGATCCTGGTGAATCTCGATGAAACCAGCATCATGGACGGGAAGACGTACGCAATCCGTTACGGCGACGAACTGCGCGTCAAGAAGCTGTACCGCCGCCTGGATGGGACGTTGATTCTTAGGAGCGTGAATCCAGCCTACAAGGATGAGGAAATTACGCCTGAGCTGGCACAAGAACAAATTTCGATTATTGGGCGCGTTCGTGACCGTAGCGGCACCGGAGGGCTCTAGGCGAAACGGCACGCCCCAATGCCGCAACTATGGATAACGAAAATAATGGCTCTGATCCCATGCGCAGCCTGCGAAAAACAAATTTCATCTGTCGCAGTTGCATGCCCCAGTTGCGGGCACCCCGTTGCGCCGCTAAATCCTCTGGCTAACGCGGCCACAATCCAGACGATCGAAAAGACATCGAAGGTCTTCAAGAAGGCCCAGCTCATCGGGCTAGCAATGATATGCGGCTCCTTCGTTGCGTGCTCATCGCGCGAGTACCACGCCTTCTCGCTGCTATTCTGGATTGGCCTGTTGACTTGGATCGGCGCCCGCGGGGCAGCCTGGTGGCACAACGGCTAAGACCCTCGACTGCACATAGCACACCTCACCGACCGAAGTTAGCCCCGCACGCCGGGGCTTTTTTACGCCTGAGCGCCACGCCGTGCCCATCAGGCGATCCAAATACCCCCACATACCCAAAATATCTACAACTTCTAATTGCATCGCGCTAGTTTCTGTTGTAACCTCTGGTTGTAGCTATTGATTTGCTACAACATTTAGGGGGAACTGTGCTTACAACCAAACCTGCATCGACCGCAAATTTAAACGCCGCCAGTACCAGGCCGGCACAGTTCGGCATCATCGTCCGAACGGCTTGCCGTCGCGTGGAATACACCACCACAGCGGCAACGAGCAGCGCGGCATGGTTAGCGGCCGCAAATGCAGTTGGCGACGAGCCCTGCGGCATCACCGTCACGCCAGCCTGACGCCATGACCGCCGCCACCACGACAAGCAGGCCGTGCACGAAGGCCCGTACCACTCCACCAGGTACCGGCCACCTCCACCAGGCGCTGGAAGATGCACGTGACCTCGCGGCCCTGCGCGCCTTCTGCCAAGCGCACAACTGCGCTCCCGAAGCTGTCTCGGGCGACGGCGTACGCCTCGACATCCTGCGGGTGTTCGACCTGATGCGCAGCCGCGGCTACGAGGTGTCGCCGCCCAAACGGCCGCAGCACCAGCCCAAGAAGGGATTCACCGCCTGGTTGGTGCGCATACGCACCGCCGGCGCCGAATTCGACATGGGCTTCTTCACGCCAAACACGTCCTGATCACCGCAGCAGCGCCCCACCCTTCAACCCTACCAGGAGCACATATGAGCATCACCCCAGTAGCAGCACAATCGATGGTCGACGCGATGGCCGAGCAGATCCTCACCGACGACGGCGTCTACGGCAAGTACGAACTGGCGAAGATCCGCAAGTCGCCGGACAACCGCAAGCGCTTCAACGAGCAGTCCCTGCAGGAGCTGGCCGCCAGCATCAAGTCGATGGGCGTGGCCCAGCCGATCCTTATCCGCCCTATCACGCCGACGGCCGAGGCGCCGGAAGAGTTTGAGATCGTCGCCGGCGAGCGCCGGTACCGTGCTTCGGTCATCGCCGGCATGGGCACGATCCCGGCAATGTGCCGCACCTTGAGCGACCTCGACGCGGCCAAGATCCGCATCCTGGAGAACCTGCAGCGCGAAGACCCGCACCCGATGGAGGAAGCCGAGGGATACCAGCAGCTGATGCTGCAGCACGGGTTTAGCGCCGACCAGCTGGCCGAGGAAGTGAAGAAGAGTCGCGCCTACATTTACGGGCGCTTGAAGCTGTGCGCCCTTACCACTGACGTGCGCGAGCAGTTCCTGAACGATCAGATCCCGGCGTCGACGGCGCTGCTGATTGCGCGCATCCCGGTGCCGAAGCTCCAGCTGCAGGCCTTAAAGGAAATCGCCACGCCGCAATATGGCGAGCCGCTGTCCTATCGCCGCGCTGCGGAACACGTCCAGAACCGCTACATGCTCAACCTGGCTGATGCGGTGTTCCCCATTAATGACGCCAAGCTGCTGGCCAGCGCCGGCGCTTGCTCCAAGTGCCCGAAGCGCACCGGCAATGATCCGGAGCTTTACCCGGACGTGAAAAGTGCAGACGTCTGCACTGACCCGGACTGCTTCGACGAGAAGCGCGCGGCCCACAACGCCGCGCTCATCGTGGCTGCCAACAAGAAGGGAATCCCTGTCGTTGAGGGCGACGAGGCCCGCGGCTTGATGAATGACCGCTGGAGCACGTCCAGCGAGCTGGTGACCACCGACGTCGGCCTTTTCCAGTTTCAGCGTAACGCGCCGCATACCAAGAACGGCGGCTCGCCAGGGACGCTGCTTGCCGCCGACGCGCTGCCGCCTGTCGCCACGTACGCCCAAGCCAATGACGGCCGCGTCATCGCCTTCTACAAGCGCACCGACATGCAAGCCGCGCTCGAGCGCGCCGGCGTATGCGAGACCGTTGATGCGCACGCGGAGAGGATGAAGGCATTGAAGGCGAAC
>DATCTE010000389.1:0-6515 GCA_036568085.1 Thiobacillus sp. | reverse complement strand
AGTTCACGAACATGCGGGCGCCGCGCTGCAGGGAGTCATGATCGGTCAGATTGACCGGCGCCTTGTCCAGGTGAACAGTGGCGCCTGCCGCAAAGGCCGCGACGGGGGCTGCCGCCAGCAGGAAAAGAAAATTCTTCAAGCGTTTCATTTAGCCAGTCACCCTTTCCGGTTCCGGTTTGGTTTTGTCAATCGAGGTATACCAGGGCATCAACAGGAAAAACAGGAAGTAAATCACCGAGAATGTCTGGGCAAGAATCGTCGCCACCGGGGAGGGGGGCAACAGGCCAAGGTAGCCAAGGCCGACGAAAGACACGACGAACAGCGCCAGCATGAACTTGTAGATCGGGCCGCGGTAGCGGATCGACTTGACCTTGCCGCGATCCAGCCAGGGCAGGAAGAAGATCAGCACGATCGACATGCCCATCGCCACCACGCCCGGGAACTGCGAGCCGAACATCGGCGGCACGGCACGCAGAATCGCGTAGAACGGGGTGAAGTACCACAGCGGCGCGATATGCGGCGGGGTCTTCAGCGGGTCGGCCGGAATGAAGTTGTTGCCTTCGAGGAAATAGCCGCCCATGGTCGGACCGAAGAACACGATCGCCGAGAAGACCATCAGGAAGACGATCACGCCGACAATGTCCTTCACCGTGTAGTACGGATGGAAGGGAATGCCGTCGAGCGGAATGTGCGTGACCGGGTCTTTCTTCTTCTTGATTTCGATGCCGTCGGGGTTGTTGGAACCGACTTCGTGCAGCGCGACCAGGTGCACCGCAACCAACGCGATCAGCACCAGCGGCAACGCGATGACGTGGAAGGCGAAGAAGCGATTTAGCGTGGCGTCAGAGATCACGTAGTCGCCGCGAATCCAGATCGACAGGTCATCACCGATGAAGGGAACAGCGGCGAACAGGTTGACGATCACCTGTGCGCCCCAGTAGGACATCTGGCCCCACGGCAACAGGTAGCCGAGGAAGGCTTCGGCCATCAGTGCCAGGTAGATCAGCACGCCGAAGATCCAGATCAGTTCGCGCGGCTTGCGATAGGAGCCGTACATCAGGCCACGGAACATGTGCAGGTAGACGACGACGAAGAACATCGAGGCGCCGGTGGAGTGCATGTAGCGGATCAGCCAGCCCCAGTCGACGTCGCGCATGATGTACTCAACGGAGAGGAAGGCGAGCCCCGAATCCGGCTTGTAGTTCATGGTGAGGAAGATGCCGGTGACGATCTGCATCACCAGCACCAGGAGCGCCAGTGATCCGAAGAAGTACCAGAAATTGAAGTTCTTGGGCGCGTAGTACTCGGACAGATGCGCCTTGTAGGTGGCGGTGAGGGGGAAACGGTCATCGACCCAACCCATCACTTTTTGCAGGGCAGACATTCTTTTAAGCTCCTTTTTCGTCTACACCGATCAGCAACTTGGTGGCGCTGAGGTATTTGTGGGGCGGGATCACCAGATTGACCGGTGCCGGCACGTTCTTGAACACGCGGGCGGCCAGGTCGAAACGCGAACCGTGGCAAGGACAGAGGAAACCACCCGGCCAGTCTGCACCCAGGTCTTCTGCACCAACTTCCTTGCGGTAGGTGGGCGAACAGCCGAGGTGGGTGCAGATGCCGACCGCCACCAGAAATTCCGGCTTGATCGAGCGGGTGGCGTTCTTGCAATACGGGGGTTGCTGCGGCTGCTCGCTGTTCGGGTCAACCAGCTTGTCGTCGTGCTTGCCCAGCAGGTCGAGCATTTCCTTCGTGCGGTTGACGACCCACACCGGCTTGCCGCGCCATTCAGCCGTCAGCAACATGCCCGGCTCAACCTTGCTGATATCGATTTCAACCGGCGCACCCGCTGCCTTGGCGCGCGCGCTCGGCAGCATGCTCATCACCAGCGGCACGGCCATTCCCACCACTGCGACCCCACCAACGGCGCTGGTCGCGGCAATCAGGAATTTTCGTTTACGTGTGTCCACTTTTTGCCCATCGGCTTCCTGGCTCATGTTTCCCTAACCTGAACGTGTTGCGATAAAACCGGCATTCTAACCAAATTGCCGCCCTCACCGGAAGCCCGTCGAGGCAATGACGCAATCGCCAGCGGCGCTGGGCTATAATTGCCAGGCCTCGAAATTACGCCAAGTCTCTGAATTTAATCAATATGCAAATGCGCAAACTCTGGTTGCTCTTCGCCCAAACCACCACGGTGGCGCTTGGCGTGTTGTTCATCATTGCCCTGTTCAAACCCGATCTCCTGCGCTGGCAGACGCAAGCACCGAGCCTCACCATCCGGCAGGCCGCGCAACCGGCAGGCCGCACGCTCGCCCCCGTCGAATCGTTCGCCCCGGCGGCACAAAAGGTGATTCCGGCAGTGGTCAACGTCTTTACGCAGCAGAAGGTCAGCAGCCCGACCCACCCCGCCCTGCAGGATCCGATATTCCGGTACTTTTTTGGCGACCGTCTGGATGCGCGCCCGCGCGAGGTGTCCAATCTGGGCTCGGGGGTGATCGTCAGCCCGAACGGCTACATTCTCACCAACCAGCACGTGGTCGAGGCCGCCGACGAAATCGAGGTGGCGCTGGCCAACGGCAAGACGGTGCCTGCACGCGTGGTCGGCGCCGACCCGGATACCGATCTGGCGGTCCTGAAAATCGATGCCAGCGACCTGCCTGCAATCACCTTTGCCGAGCCGGACAGCCTCAAGGTGGGCGACTGGGTGCTGGCAGTCGGCAATCCGTTCGGCGTCGGCCAGACCGTCACCGCGGGTATCGTCAGCGCACTGGGCCGGACCCATCTGGGGATCAACACCTTCGAGAATTTCATCCAGACCGATGCCGCCATCAACCCCGGCAACTCGGGCGGCGCACTGGTCGATGCGGGCGGCAACCTGGTCGGGATCAACAGCGCGATCTATTCGCGCACCGGCGGTTCGCAAGGTATCGGCTTCGCCATTCCCGTCAGCATCGCGCGCAAGGTGATGGAGCAGATCATCAAGACAGGCAGCGTGACGCGCGGCTGGGTCGGGGTCGAAGTCCAGGATCTGAACCCCGAACTGGCGGAATCATTCAGCCTGAAAAATGCGGAAGGCGCACTGATTGCGGGGGTACTGAAGGGCGGTCCGGCCGACGTCGGCGGCATACGCCCGGGCGATATCCTGGTGGCCGTCAACGGTCGCGCGGTGAGCGATTCGGCGTCGCTGCTCAATCTGATTGCCGCCCTGAAACCGGGCGACGAGGCGCGCCTGACGGTGGCGCGCAAGCAGCAATCGATGGACCTGAAAATCCAGGTCGGGCGGCGTCCCCTGCAGAGCACGGTGGAGCCGACGCAGGAGCCCTAATCCGGTTGCGCCTGCGTCAGCACGCGCACGCGCGTGGGATAGGCATAAGGGTCCTGTTCCATGCCCGGCACGCGCCAGCGCGCCGCATTGCGCGCCAACTGGTTCAATGCGGGATCCTGCACGCGCAGGCTGGCCAGAATCAGCACGTCGGACGGCGAATACAGCGTGCCATCCTCCAGCGCCGGCTCGGGCTGTAGCGTCGCCAGCAGCGGCTGGACCTCGCGTTTCCAGCCCCGTTCACTCCAGAAAAGTTGCCATGCGGTATGGGCGAATTGCCGTGCACGTTCGCGCGATCGCGCGTTGCCGGTGGCATCCGCATGATCGAGCAGGCCCTGCACCACATAGGCGTAATCCTCCAGTTCGGCATGCGGCAGGATGCGGCCGTGCGCCATCGCCTTCATCAAATGCCCACCCCTGGCCAGCCGCGTCAGCAGAAATCGCTGCAGCCGGTCGGCGTCCTGGCGGTAGGCCGGGTCAAGCTGGATGGCCTGGCTGAAAGCCGACAGCGCGAGGCCATTGAGGCCGGCATTCAGCTTGTCGTCCCTGGGCAGGCTGCGCATACGTCTCAGGGGATAGAGGATGCGCGCAGCGTCGGCCAGCAAGCGGCGTTCATCCGCCGTCGGGGGGAGGTATTCCGCAGGCAGGTAGCCCGCGTCGAACCTGCGCGGCGCGTCGAGGCGCCACACCCGGCGCGCAGCGGCGTAGGCCTCCGGCGACAGGCGCCGTTTCAGCTCGTCGGGCTCCCACAGGTACGTGGCCCCTTCCCGCCCGGCGGCGTCGACCGCCGACGTGCTGCTATAGAAACCGCCACTCGCATCCCGTAATTCGTCCCGCATGAACCCGAGCGTGCTGCGGGCAATCTCGCGATAACAGGGCCGGTCCAATACCGCCGCGGCGCGCAGATAGAGCATGGCCAGGTGCGCATTGTCGTAGAGCATTTTCTCGAAATGCGGCGTATCCCAGTCGGGATCGACGGTATAGCGGAAAAATCCGCCGCCGATGGCGTCCCGCATGCCACGTGCTGCCATCTGGTCGAACGTCAGGCGCAGGAACTCGGCCCGCCGTGCATCGGGCTGCTGCGTCTGACGATCCAGCAAGGCGCTCAACTGTGGCGCCATGGGAAATTTGCTGACCTGACCGAAACCGCCGCGCAGGATGTCGGCCTCCTGCCAGATGCCTGCCATGAACTGTTCCCAGGCCTTTGCGCTTCGCGCCGCCGTCAAGGGCTCGCTCGCCGGCCGCGCACCTCGCGGCGGGGCGGCCAGCGTGGCCAGACGGCGAATACCGGCCTGATCCGACAGCCAACGTGAGGAGAGCTGGGTCAACAGCGTGCGGAACGCATCGGGAGGCTCATACAACACCGCATAGGCGGGGTAACCTTCCGGTGTCACAAAGGCATTCAGGGGCCAGCCTGCGGCACCCCGAAGGCGTGCGGAAAAACCCTGCAAGGCCTCGTCCAGCCCGGTGTTGAGCTCACGGTCGACCTTGACCGGTATGAAATCGCGGTTGAGCAACGCAGCGATCTGCGGGTTCCTGTAGCTTTCGCGCTGCATGACGTGACACCAGTGGCAGGCGTAGTAGCCGACCGAAACGAAGAGCAGCTTGTTTTCCCGCCGCGCACGCGCAATCGTGGCGGCATTCCATTCCTGCCAGGCCACCGGGTCGTGGCCATGCAAGGCCAGGTAGGGGGAGGGATGATCGGCGAGTTGATTGACCAGCGGAGCCGCGCCCGCAGGAACAGGCGACAGCAAAAGCAACAACAGGGTGAAAAGAGCTGTCCCGCGCTCAAACCCGAACATAGGTCCAGCCTTGCTGGAGCCGGGTGACGATTTCTCCGATGGCGGTCGGCGCCGTCCGGGTGTCAGGCAGCAGTTCCACCTTTTCTCCCTCGCTCGTCAGACGGGCAATGGACTGGCCGCATGCCACCCAGCTCAGGTTGGGGTGGCGCTGTTGCATGCGTGCAATGCGTTCTGCGAACGGGCTGTGGCCGGCTCGCAGCAACTCGATTCCGCGACTGTTGGCAATGATCTCGAACTGCATGGCGCGCCCCTGTTGTTTCGCACCGTCCAGCAGCCGGTCGGCCTGATCCAGTGCCGCCCGCATCCTGTCGGGCGCGGCACTGTCGATATGCAGAATGATGTGATTGGGGTCGGCGTCGCGCGCCAGACTGACTGTCCGATAACCCTCCGCAACCGCAGCAGGCCGGGCAGCGACCGCCTGCGACTCCAGGCCGCGCAGGGCCCAGCCGCTGCTCAGGCCCGCAAGCAGGATGAGGCAACCGAAAGCGCAGCGTTGCATCAACTGCCGGCGATGCACAACAGGTGGCCGCCCCCCGACGACCGGGGGCTCTGCGTACGCCAGCCGCACCATGCTGCGCAGGCTGCGCAAGACGCAGACACGCTGCGTCAGCGCCTTGTCGTCCTGCATCCGCGCAATCAGTTTTTCGCTCTCGGCCACATCGAGTTCGCCATCGATGAACGCATGCAGAATCTCGTCCGAAACATCGGTATTCATTTGACTCTCCTCAGCAGCGGCTGGTCCGCCGGCTGTTGCATTGCGGTACCCAGCAGACTTTTCAGGGACGCGCGCGCGCGCGACAGTCGGCTCATCACGGTACCGACCGGGATATCCAGGATTCCGGCCACCTCGGCATAACTGAACTCCTCCAGGTCGACCAGCGTCAGCACCTGACGCTGGCCCAGCGGCAGACGCGCCACGGCCTCGCGCACACAGGCGATCACCCGCTTCCGATCGCAGCACGCCTCGGGCGTGTCGGCAGCGGATTCGAGTTCGTCCTGCCAGTCCTCGACATCGTCGAAGTCGCGCCGGCTGCGCAAGTGATCGAGCCAGCAGTGGTTCATGATCGACACCAACCATGCCTTCAGCGCCGCCTCTTCGCGCAGTTGGGCCCGCCGCGTCCAGCCCTTGGAGAGGGCCTCCTGCACCAGATCGTCGGCCAGTGCGGCGTCATGGCACCAGGCAAAGGCGATGCGGTAGAGCACCGGGCGCAGGGCTTCGATGCCGGGGCGGGACGGTCCAAAAAGAAGACGGCTGAGCATGATCATGTCCGGTTGACGGGGGAGGTAGTCCATTTATTCCAGAAAAAATCCTCTTGCGAAATGGAATAAGCGTTCCAGTAGGTCCGTCTTCCTTTCAGGCCTGACTCGATCAAGCCGGTTTATTCATATCA
>DATCTE010000388.1:0-3555 GCA_036568085.1 Thiobacillus sp. | reverse complement strand
CGTCGTCGCCGTTGTAGGAGCGCCTTCAGGCGCGAATCTTCCGAATTGATCGCGACTGGCGTCGTAGGCGGCGCGTTTGGCGGGGGTGCGCAGGTCTTGCCAGGCGCGGTTTACGCGGTCGGCGTAAAGGGCTTCCCATTCGTCGGGATTGCGGTCGGGGTGCAGCCAGCGCACCAGCCAGCGGTAGTGTTCCTTGATGCGCGCGTCGTCGGCGCCGGGGTTCACGCCCAGCACGCGGTAGCTGTCGGTGCCGGGCGCAAACAACAGCTGCTGCAAATAAAAGGCTGCAGCTTCGGTCAGCTCGCCCGGGTCGGCGCCGGTGGCTTCGGCGCCCTGCCCGGCCGCGTTGCTGTCGCCGGCGGCGATGCGCACCACGTCAAGTACATCGTCGGGCAGCGGTCGGTGGCGGGCATTGGCCAGCAGGGCAGGCGCACGCCAGAACGCAAGAGCCTGGTCCAGTGCCTGCCTCACCCCTTCGTTCATCGCCGGTGGGCCAGCTTCTTGGTGTCGGCCTGGGTGCCGTAGGAATAGTAGTTGTAGCCACCGTAGCCGTAGCCATAACCGGCGTGCTTGGCGCTGAACTTGGTCAGCAGCGCACCAATGACGTGGGCGCGTGCGGCGTACAGGCGCTTGAGCGCGTTCTTGGCCACGCCGATGCGGGTTTCACCGGCTTCCACCACCAACAAGGTGCCATGCGCCAGGTTGGCCAGGATGGGCGCATCGGCCAGGCCCATCACCGGCGGTCCATCAATGATCACCTGGTCGAACTTTTCGCTGGCAATCGACACCAGGCTCACCATCTTGGGGCCCATAAGCAGCTCGGCCGGGTTGGGCGGCAGCGGGCCGGTGGGCATGTACATCAGGCCCGGGGTGTCGGTGGCCTGGATGACTTCGGTGGCCTTGGAGGCACCGGCCAGGTAATTCGACAGACCCACCTCGTTGCTCTTACCTAGCGTGCGGTGCAGGGAAGGATTGCGCAGGTCACCATCAATTATCAGCACGCGCTTGCCCAGCTGGGCGAAGTTTTTCGCCAGCGTCAGCGCCGTCGTGGACTTGCCCTCGGCCGGCGTGGCGCTAGTGACCAGCAGGCAGCGCGGCACGCCGGTATCGGTGGAGAACTGCAGCGCCGTACGCACCGACCGGTAGGCCTCGGCGAACGCCGAACGCGGATCTTCTAGGGCGCGGATTGGCGTCATCGGCGCCTTCAGCAGTGGAATCACACCCAGCACGGACATGCCCAGCTGCTTTTCGACGTCCTCGGGCGATTTCAGGGTGTCGTCCAGATACTCGAAAGCCAGGGCCAGCAGCACGCCAAGCATCAGGCCGGCCAACAGGCCCAGCGCCAGGTTGCGGGAAAGACTCGGCTTGAACTTGTAGCCACGCTGCGCGCGATCGACCACGGCGATGTTGTTGCTGGAAACACCGCCGGCGACGCCGATTTCCTTGTAGCGCTGCAGCAGGCCGTCGTACAGCTCGCGGTTGGTGTCCACTTCGCGCTTGAAGATGTTGTATTGGATGGACCGGCTTTGCAGGTCCAGCACCTCGGCCTTCAGGCCGGCCATCTGTTCGGCTAGAAGGCGCTCCTGCTCCACGGCCGCGAGGTATTCGGCCTGGATGGCCGACTTGATGTTGGCCACCTCGTCGGCGATCTGGCGCTCGACCTCTTCGATCTGGCCCTTGAGCTGCACCATCAGCGGGTAGCCGGGCTTGTACAGCCGCAGCTTGTCCTGGTACTCCGCCTGCAGCTCCGTCAGGCGCTCCTGCAGGGATTTGATGATGGAGTTTTCGCCGATCTCGCCCAGCAGCACCGTGCCCTTGCTGGCCTGGGCCTGGCGCCAGCGCGCTTCGGCGCGGATCCGGTCGCGGCTGGCTTCGGCCACGCTGGTGTTGAGGCTGCCGAGGTTCTGTTCGCTCAGGTTGGCGCTGCCCTCGCCGCTGCTGACGATCTGCTCCTTCTGGGCGAATTCCACAAGCTGGCGCTCGGAATCCTCAAGCTTCAGTTTCAGCTCCTCGAGGCGATCCTCAAGATAGTTCTTGGCGTAGGACGAAGAATCGAAGCGACGCTCGAGATTGCTGGCGATGAAGGCTTCGGCAATGGCGTTGGCCGCGCGTTCGCTGAACTCCGGATCGGGGCTGTCGAAATGAACGCGCACCAGGCGCGAATTACGCACGGGCTCGACGGTCAGGCCCTTCATGATGTAGCGCGCGGCCGCCGTGCTGCGCTGGTTGACCTCGGCGTCGGTCAGCGCCTCGATTTCGTCGCTGCCGCTGAACAAGTTGCGCAATGCCTGCCAGGGCGACGGAGGGTTCAAGCGCTCAAGGGTCTCGCCTTCAGCAAGCCCCAGCTGCGAGGCAACGCGCTCCGCCAAGGCGCGGCTTTGCAACAACTCATACTGGGTCTGATAAAAGTCGCCGTCTCCCGCGCCCTCTACCTGGGACAACCCTTCCACTTCCACCACCTGGATGGTGTCGCGATCTATCTGAAGCGAGGTGGTCGCCCGGTAGATCGGCGTCATCAGCAGCGTGCCAACGAGCGCCGTCACCAGCACGATGCCGGCAGCACCGAGCACCGTCCAGCGGCGCTTTACCAGGATGCGCCAATACGACAGCAGGTCGATTTCGTCGCTGTCGGTCGAGTCGTTGCTGCGAACGTCCAAGCTGAGCGCCTGCTGGCGCGCTGCGATCATCGCCTGCTGGCGATCGCTCGCCACCTGCGTGCTCGGAAGTTGCCCGCGGTCGCCCTGTTCGTTGTTTTCAGACATGCGTCGTGTTCCTCGCTGGCGCCGTCAGAACGGGCGGAAAATATTGAAGATGGGGATGGTCTGCAGGATGTTGCGGATACCGGTCTTGGTGCCGGACTGGTCGACCACGATGATGTCGTCGCCGTAGATTTGCGGGTCCGAGGCATCGCCGGAGCGGATCTGGCTCAGGCTGAATACGGCGGCCATTTTTTCACCATCGATGGTGCGGAAGACCACTACGCCATCGAGGTTGGCAAGCTCGGTCACGCCCTCCGCCTGCGCGATCGCCTGCAGCAGGCTCGTGCGGCCGGTGACGGGGTAGATGCCCGGCTTCTTCACCGCCCCTTCCAGCGTCACCCGCTGGCTGGTGAATTCCTTGACGAAAACACTGACCTGGGGATTCTGGAGATAGGTTTCGCTCAGCTTGGTGGCGATTTCCTTTTCCAGCTCCTGCACGGTCTTGCCGCCGGCCTGCACCACGCCCACCAGGGGCAGGGATACCTGGCCATTACTGTTCACGCGCACGGTGCGGTTGAGTTCGTTCACCTGGAAGACGTTGATTTCCAGCAGATCCTGGGCGCCCACCCGGTATTCCGAGGCGCCGGTATACGCCCCGGCGGCGCTGGTGCTGTCGGGTATCCCCAATTCGGTGGTGGCGGTGACCGCCTTGGCGGTGCCACTGCGCACCGAATTGGCCGAGGAGCTGGCGCAGCCCGCCACGAAAGCCATCAGGAGCAAGGCAAATACGCTCCGGAGCACGATGTTGTTCATAAAGGTCGGCTCTTTGGGGGGATTGGGATTATGCGGTGCCAAA
>DATCTE010000387.1:0-3379 GCA_036568085.1 Thiobacillus sp. | reverse complement strand
CCGCTCCTACAGGTAGCCCTGCACCCATCAGGCGCGCTTGCCGATCAGTTCGACCGGATAGCCGTCGGGGTCCTCGACGAAGGCGATGATGGTCGTGCCGGCGTTCATCGGTCCGGCCGGCCGCAGGATCTTGCCGCCGCGCTCCTTGATGGCGTCGGCGGCCTTGTAGACGTCGTCGACTTCGATGGCGATGTGGCCGTAGCCGCTGCCGATATCGTATTTGTCCACGCCCCAGTTATAGGTCAGCTCGATGACAGTGTTGTCGCGTTCGTCGCCGTAGCCGATGAAGGCGAGCGTGAATTTGCCGTCCGGGTAGTCCTTGCGGCGCAGCAGTTTCATGCCGAGCACTTCGGTATAGAACTGGATGGACCGGTCGAGGTCGCCGGTCCGCAGCATGGTGTGAAGAATGCGCATGGGTCTCTCCTCTCGAAATATGTACCGTAGGGCGCATTAGACCGAAGGTCGTGATGCGCCGTATGGGTCGGACAAAACATGCGGTGCGATTCGCTGCGCTCATGGTGCCCTACCGAAGCCCGGTTACATGCCGGGTTACGCTGCGCCAACCCGACCTACGGGCTGGAACTGGAGTTCCGTAGCCCGGATGCAGCGCAGCGGAATCCGGGCTACGCTTCCAAACCACGATTTCCGGCTTACGAAATGAATCTTTCCAGCGGCTCCGGGATGTGCACGCCGAAACCCTGCGCGTAATCCACGCCCAGGCGTTCCAGGCGCGCGAGGATCTCGTCGTTCTCGACGAACTCGGCGATGGTGCGCACGCCGACGATATGGCCGACCTGGTTGATGGCCTCGACCATGGCGTGATCCATGCTGTCGGTGACGATGTCCTTGACGAAGCGTCCGTCGATCTTCAGGTAATCCACCGGCAGACGCTTGAGGTACGCGAACGAACTCAGACCGCTGCCGAAATCGTCCAGCGCGAACACGCAGCCGTGCCGCCGCAGGGTGTGGATGAAATGCTGGGCACTGCGCAGATTGGCGACGGCGGCGGTCTCGGTGATTTCGAAACAGATATGCCGCGCGTCGACGCCGCTGTTTTCCAGTTCGGCGCTGACGAATGCCAGGAAATCCTCGTCGCCGAGGGTGTGGCCGGACAGGTTGACGGCGAACAGGTCGTGCTCTTCCCAATGCGTGCGCCGCGCCAGCATCTGCAATGCGTTCTTCACCACCCAGCGGTCGATGGCGGGCATCAGGTGGTAGCGCTCGGCGGCGGCGATGAACATGCCCGGCGCAATCAATCCGTCGTCTTCGCGCAGGCGCACCAGGATCTCGTTGTAGTTGACCTTGCCCTCCGCGTTTCCGATGGGCGCGATGCGCTGGCAATAGAGTACGAACCGGTCGGCGCTCAGCGCGGCCTGCAGGCGCGGCACCCAGCGCATATGACTGTGGTGCTCCAGCAGCGCGGTGTCCTCGATGTCGAACACGTGCACGCGGTTGCGGCCACGGTCCTTGGCGACGTAGCAGGCCGAGTCCGCCGCACTGAGCAGTTCGGCCAACCCGCCGCTGTCATGGGTGATCGCCACCACACCGATCGACACGGCCAGATCGAAGCGGTGGCCTTCCCATTCGAAGCGCTGGCTGCGGATCAGCGTGCGCAGCTCCTCGGCGATCTCCACGGCCTTGGCCAGCGGACAGGCCTCCAGCAGCACGCCGAACTCGTCGCCGCCCAGGCGGGCGAGCGTGTCGCTTTCGCGGATGCGCGTCTGCAAGTGCGCGGCGACGCGCTTGATCAGTTCATCGCCGGCCATGTGGCCGCAGGTGTCGTTGACCACCTTGAACTGGTCGAGGTCGAGATAGCACAGCGCATGCTCCAGACTTTCGCGGCGTGTGGTCTGGATCGCCGTCTCCACACGCAGCTCGAATTCCCGGCGGTTGACCAGGCCGGTGAGCATGTCGTGCCCCGCCTGATAGGACATCTCGCGCGCCAGGCCGCGCAGTTCGGTGACGTCGTGAAACACCAGCGCGGTGCCGGTGACGCGCGCCTGTTCGTCGAAGATCGGCGCGACGCGCGCCTCGATGGAATACTCGGCATTGCCGCCGGCCGACAGCAGGATCGGATGGCCGGGGATGCGGTAGATACGCTGGCTGCGCATGCATTGGCGCACCGGATCGTCCGCCAGCTGGCGGGTGTCCTCGTCGATGACCCGCAGTACTTCCATCAGCGGTTTGCCCAGTGCCTGGGTCGCCTGCCAGCCGGTGAGCGTCTCGGCCACGGGGTTGATGTAGTCGATGCGGCCTTCGGCATCGGTGGCGATCACGCCGTCGGCGATGGCTGCGAGCGTCACCAGGGCGCGCTCCTTTTCCGCATTGAGTTCGGCCTGGATGCGCTTGAGTCTGGTGATGTCGTGACTGGTGCCTTCGATGCCGGCCACGGCACCGGTCTCGTCGCGGTAATATTGCGCATTCTTCGACACCCAGATCTCGCGCCCGTCCTTGCGACGTACCGTCGCCTCGTAGCCGCGCAGGTTTCCGCCGCCGCGTTCGAGCAGCAGCATGAAACGTTCGAGATCGGCGCGCTCGGTGAACACGTTCGCGATATCCACGCCGACGACCTCCTCCGGTGCGTAGCCAAGCAGGTCGCGCACCGAGGGCGACACCTGCACCAGCCGCCCCTGCAGGTCGGTGCGGAAGTACATGTCCTGCATGTTCTCCAGGATGCGCGCCATCTCCTGCCGCGACGCGCGGATGCGCAGCTCGGCGTGACGCCGCTCGTCGATTTCGGCGCGCAGTTCGCGGTTGAGTTCGTCGGCCTCATCCTTGGCCTGACGCAGGCCCTGCGCCATCAGCTCGTTCTCGAGTCCGAGCCGCAGCGAACGCTCGATCGACTGATACGTGCTCGCCGCCGCGACCAGCAGCACCGCCATGAACATCAGCACCACGAAGCCCATCATCTGCTGAAGATCGCCGCCGGTGGCGATCAGGTGCAGACCGAAGGGCGCGAGCGCCGGCACGATGAAGGCCTGCGGCACGCCGCGCAGCGGCGCATAGCTGACGGTAGCGCCCGCGCCCAGACCGGTCACGCCGACGATCAGGAACGCCTGATGCGCGATGGAATGCTCGGGCAGCAGCACCACGCCGGAGATGCCCCACATCACGCCGCTCAGCAGCGCGCCGAGCAGATACCAGGTGTCCCAGGGATTGCGTTCGATGTGGTCCGGGGAAGTCTGCTGGTAGCGATGCACCAGCAGATAGCGCGCGCCGTACACCAGACTGCTGGCCAGCAGCCAGCTGCCCAGCATGAACGGAGGCACATAACCGTACAGCACATACACGTAGAACAGCAGCGCGGCCACCGCGCCGATCAGGGTGGGGCCGGCCTGGTTGTAGACCAGGGCGATCTGCGCCGCGCGCAGGCGTCGCG
>DATCTE010000386.1:0-6846 GCA_036568085.1 Thiobacillus sp. | reverse complement strand
ACCCTTGAACGCGCCCTTGGCCTGCTCGGACACATTTTGCGCGCCCCAGGCAATCGACGATCCCGCAAGCACCGCCTGCGCCTGCGCCAGATACGGGAAAGGCACACACACCGCGGCTTCGATTCCGTTCAAAGCGGGTTTGATGGCAGCCAGCAGCGCGGCATTTTCAGTCAGGCTGCCATGCATTTTCCAGTTACCGGCTACGAGCTTCTTGCGCATAGTCTTATCCACAGCAGGAGTCTGCCAAACAAAAGTGCGCGATGGTAAGCGCTACGCGCCGGACGGTCAACCGCCAGACCGTGGGCGCGCGGAGAATCAGCCGAAACGGCCGGTGATGTAGTCTTCCGTCTGTTTCTTGCCCGGCCGCATGAAGATGGTGCCGGTTTCGTTGAACTCGATGAGCTCGCCCAGATACATGAACGCAGTGAAATCCGAAATCCGCGCGGCCTGCTGCATGTTGTGGGTGACGATGGCGATGGTGTAATCGCTTTTCAGTTCGTTGATGAGTTCCTCGATCTTGGCGGTGGAGATCGGATCCAGCGCCGAAGTCGGCTCGTCCAGCAGCACGATTTCCGGCTTGACCGCAACTGCGCGCGCAATGCACAGGCGCTGCTGCTGACCGCCGGAAAGCGACAGGCCACTCTGATTCAATTTGTCCTTGACCTCGGTCCACAGCGCGGCCTTGTTGAGCGCCCACTCGACGCGATCGTCCATGGCGCTTTTCGACATGCGTTCGTACAAGCGCACGCCGAAAGCGATGTTTTCGTAGATCGTCATCGGAAACGGCGTCGGCTTCTGGAACACCATGCCGATCTTGGCACGCACCAGGTTTACGTCCTGGCTTTTGTCCAGAAGGTTCTTGCCATGGAACAGGATCTGGCCTTCGGCACGCTGACCGGGATACAGGTCGTACATCCGGTTGAAGGTACGCAGCAGCGTGGATTTTCCGCAACCGGAGGGCCCGATGAAGGCCGTCACCTTCTTGTGGGCAATGTCCAGGTTGACGTTGCTGAGGCCCTTGAAATCGCCGTAGAAGAAATCCAGATTGCGGATCTGCAAAGCAACATTTTCGCCGGCAGGCATGGCTTGATCGGGCATCAGTAAGCTCCGGAGAAATTAACGTTTGTCTTTATTGCGGAAAACGACGCGCACGCCGATGTTGACCGCCAGCACCAGCAAGGCGATCAAAAGCGCCCCGCCCCAGGCCAGGTTCACCCAGTTGTCATACGGGCTCAGCGCAAACTGGAAAATCACCACGGGCAGGTTGGCCATCGGTTTCGCCATGTTGGCACTGAAAAACTGGTTGTTCAGCGCGGTGAACAGCAGTGGCGCGGTCTCGCCGGTGATGCGCGCCATCGCCAGCAGCACGCCGGTCACCACGCCCGACTTGACTGCACGCAACGTCACCTTGAGCGATACCTTCCAGCGCGGCGCACCGACCGCAAAAGCCGCTTCGCGCAGGCTGGTCGGGACCAGCTTCAGCATGTTTTCGGTGGTGCGCACCACCACCGGAATGGCGATCAACGCTAACGCCAGCGACCCTGCCCAGCCTGAAAAGCCGCCTGTGGTTGTCACAAACAGCGCATAGACGAACAGACCGATGACGATGGACGGCGCCGACAGCATGATGTCGGTCATGAAGCGGGTAAACGACGCAAACTTTGAAATGCGCCCGAATTCGGCCAGATAAATCCCGGCCAGAATGCCGATCGGGGTCGAGATCAGCATGGAAAAAAGAAGGATGAGACCGCTTCCGACGATCGCATTGCGCAGGCCGCCCCCCTCGGAACTGGGCGCCGGCGTATCCTGGGTAAACAGATCCCAGCTCAGCACGGCAAAGCCCCTGGAAAACAGGGTCCACAAAATCCACAACAAAGCAATCAGCCCCAGGCTCATCGCGAGCATGGAAAGGGTAATGCCGATGCGGTTCAGCCAGATCCGGCGGGTGTAAAGACTCATCATGTCGATTACAGCCCTTCCGAGCCTATGCTGCGGCTGATGAGCCAGCGTGAAATCGCCAGCACGACAAAGGTGATGACGAACAGCACGAGGCCCAATGCAAACAGGGAAGAAATGTGCAGGCCGGGATCCGCCTCGCCGAATTCGTTCGCCAGCGTGGAGGCAATCGAGGTGCCCGGCGCGAACAGACTGCCGTTGATGCGGTTGGCATTGCCGATCACGAAGGTCACCGCCATGGTTTCACCCAGTGCGCGTCCCAGCCCCAGCATGATGCCACCGATGACCCCTACCCGCGTGAAGGGCAGTACGATATTGCGCACCACTTCCCAGGTCGTGCAGCCGACCCCGTAAGCCGATTCCTTGAGCACGTGCGGCACGGTTTCGAACACATCGCGCATGACCGAGGCAATAAAGGGAATGATCATCAGGGCCAGGACGATGCTCGCAGCGAGAATGCCGACTCCGATGGGCGGGCCTGAGAACCAGCCGCCGATAATCGGCACCTCACCCAGCCATTCCTGTAAAGGCGGCTGAATATACTCGGAAAACAGCGGCGCGAAGACGAACAAGCCCCAGATGCCGTACACGATGGAGGGAATTCCAGCCAGCAATTCAATGGCCGTACCCAGAGGGCGGCGCAGCCACACCGGACAGGTTTCGGTCAGGAACAAGGCGATCCCGAAGCTGATCGGCACCGCAATCAACAACGCCAGCACGGACGTCGTCACTGTTCCGTAGATGGCTGCCAGCGCACCGAACTTGTCATCCGGCACACTCCAGACATTGGTCCACAGGAAGGCGGGGCCGAACGTCCTGAGGCTGGGCCAGGCCTCGATGGCAAGCGAGACCAGAATACCCACCAGCGCCGCCAGGACAACGAAGGCGAAAAGCTGGGTGGAATGGTGGAAAAACATGTCCTGCAACCGAAATCTTCTGACCTGCCTGGCATGCAGATCGATTCCGGCGGATGCGCTGGGCTCGCTCACTATGGGGTGCCTATCGGTTTGGTTCTTTTATCTGCGAAAGCAGCCGGCAAGGTGACAGCTGCTTTCGTAGAACAGCCGGGGCAGCATGGCTGCCCCGGCGAACATCGGTTCAACGCGTCAGCGTCTTACTTGATGTTTTTCATTTCCGCTTCAACCATCTTCACGACGTTGGGCGGCAGTGCCACATAGCCCAGTTCGGCAGCCTCTTTCTGGCCGTTGTTGAGGGACCAGGTGAAGAAGTCGACGATGGCTTTCTGCTTGGCGGCATCAGCACCTTTTTCGTACGCCAGCACGAAAGTCGCGGTGGTGATCGGCCATGCGTTCTTGGCCGACTGGTCCAGCAGATCAGGCGCCATGCCGCGAACCTTGAAGTTGGCGCCGGCAGCAGCATCGGCAACCGACTTCTGGCTCGGCATGATGAAGTTGCCTGCATGGTTCTTCAGCATGACGAATTTCATGTTGTTCTTCACAGCGTCGGAGAAATCGACGTAGCCGATTGCGCCCTTGATCTTCTCGACGTTGGCGGCCACGCCCGGGTTGCCCTTGCCGCCCACCGAGTTGGCCGGCCAGTTCACGGTATTGCCCGCGCCGACTTCGCGCATGAATGCCACCGACTGCTTGGCCAGGTAGTTGCTGAATGCATAGGTCGTGCCGGAGCCGTCAGAACGGTTCGCCACGGTGATGGCCAGGTCCGGCAGGGTCACGCCGGGGTTCAGCTTGGCGATGGCCGGAGCGTTCCACTTGGTGATCGCGCCGCGGAAGATGTCGGCAGCAGTGGCGCCGTCCAGTTTCAGCTTGCCGGATTCGATTCCGGGAACGTTCATGACGATGGTGACACCGCCCATCACGGTCGGAATCTGTACCAGGTGAGCCGCATCCAGCTCTTCTTCCTTCAGCGGCGCATCGCTGCCGGCGAAGTCGACCGTCTTGGCCTTGATCTGCTTGACGCCGCCCGACGAGCCGATGCCCTGGTAGTTGACCTTGCTGCCGGTCTTGGCCTGATAGCCCTCGGCCCATTTGGTGTAGATCGCATAGGCGAAGGTCGAACCCGCGCCCGTGATGTCAGCGGCCAGCGCGCTAACAGAGAAAGCCAGGCCCATGGCCACAGCCAGGGAACCCTTGGCCAGTTTGTTGATAGTAATCATGTAAATCTCCGGTAGTTTTGACTATGCCGCTTTGGCGACTCGGCCATACTAACGGGCGAATATTACAGATATATTTCAGGACGGGAAATCACCCGCCTGCGGCAGCTGTCCTGACGACCTTGGCAATTGTTTCAGCCGTGTGACGTACCAGATCGGCGTCGCGCCCTTCCACCATCACGCGGATCAGCGGCTCGGTACCCGACGCTCTCAGGACGATCCGGCCGCTGCCGTTCAGGGCAGCCTCCGCCTTGGCGACCGATGCCTGGACCGCAGATGCCGCATCCAGCTTGAAACCTTTTGCCACCGGTACATTGATCATTACCTGAGGATAGGTCTCCAGGTCGGCCGTGAAGGCATCCAGCGTCTCGCCCGTCTCGCGCAGCGCGCGCAACACCTGCAGGGCTGAAACAATTCCGTCACCTGTGGTGTGTTTGTCCAGGCAAAGGATGTGTCCAGAGGTTTCGCCGCCCAATGTCCAACCGTTGGCATGCAGGCGCTCGAGCACATAGCGGTCGCCCACCTTGGCGCGCTCGAACGGAATCTGGATGCGCGCCAGCGCGTGCTCGGTACCCAGATTGGTCATCAGGGTTCCGACCACACCACCCTTCATGTAGCCGGACTGGATGCGATGACGCGCAATGACGTAGACCAACTGGTCGCCGTCGTACACCCGCCCCTCGGCATCCGCCATCATCAGGCGGTCGCCGTCGCCATCGAGCGCGATACCGATATCCGCATGATGCGTACGTACCGCTTCGGACAGGGTCCGGGTATGGGTTGCGCCACATTCGTCGTTGATATTGAAGCCGTTCGGTTCGTTGCCGATGGCGATCACCTCTGCACCCAGTTCGTGCAGCACGTGGGGTGCGATGTGATAGGTCGCCCCGTGCGCGCAGTCGACCACGATACGCATCCCGCGCAAGTCGAGGTTGTTGGGGAAGGTGCTCTTGCAAAACTCGATGTAGCGTGCTGCGGCATCCTCGATGCGGCGCGCGCGTCCCAACTGGCGCGCTTCGACCGTCACGATCGGCTGATCCAGGCGTGCCTCGATCGCCTCCTCCACGCTATCGGGCAGTTTCTGGCCGCTGGCGGAAAAAAACTTGATGCCGTTATCCTCGAACGGGTTGTGCGAGGCCGAGATCACTACGCCGGCCTGCAGGCGCAATGCCCGCGTCAGGTAGGCCACCGCCGGCGTCGGCATCGGTCCGGTCATCAACACATTCACGCCGGCTGCAGTGAAACCGGCTTCCAGCGCGGCTTCCAGCATATAGCCTGAAATGCGGGTGTCCTTGCCGATCAGGACGGTCGGATGCTGATTCGGCGGCAGGCTGCCGCGGTCGGCCACCAGCACCTGTCCGGCGGCATAGCCCAGACGCATCACAAACTCGGGCGTGATGGGCGATTCTCCCACCCTGCCCCGCACGCCGTCGGTACCGAAATATTTACGCCCCATTTTTACTATTCCTCCACTGCATTCCAGACGGCCAGCGCATCGCGCATGGCCATGACATCGTGTACCCGGACCAGCCGCGCACCGTGCGCCACGGCAATCAGGTGCGCTGCCACCCCGGCAAATTCGCGTTCATCCACCGTGCGCCCGGTCAGCGCGCCCAGCATCGACTTGCGCGACAGCCCGGCCAGCACCGGCAGGCCCAGTTCGGCCAGACGATCCAGGCGCTTCAGCAGTGCCAGGTTATGTTGCAGCGTTTTGCCGAAGCCGAAGCCGGGGTCGATCACCAGCCGCTCCCGTGCTATTCCTGCTGTCTCGCAGACCTGTACCCGCGCCTGCAAAAACTGCTTCACCTCGCCCACCACATCGGCATATCGGGGTGCCTGCTGCATGCTCTGGGGTTCACCCTGCATGTGCATGAGGCATACCGCCGCACCCGACACTGCCACCGTCTCCAGCGCGCCAGGCGCGCGCAAGGCCATCACATCGTTCACCATGGCCGCGCCGGCAGCAAGCGCTGCGCGCATGACTTCCGGTTTTTTGGTGTCGACCGACACCAGGCAGCCTTCACGGACGAGCGCCTCGATCACCGGCACCACGCGCCGGATTTCCTCGTCGGCAGGCACGGCCTTTGCGCCGGGTCGGGTGGATTCCCCTCCGACGTCAAGGATATCGGCGCCTTGTTCGCGCAGCTTGAGCGCGTGGGCAATCGCGGCCTGCGCGTCGTGCAGCCGTCCACCGTCCGAAAACGAATCCGGCGTGACGTTGACGATGCCCATGATGCGGGGCCTATCGAGGTGAAGACGGTACGAACCAGCGTGGAGAACGGACATAAAAATAGAGGGGCCAAAGCCCCTCTATTGTAGTGGGTGATGATGTCCTGCCGCTCAGGTTTCCTGCGCAGGCTGTGCGGTCGGCGCCGGGGCACTGGGCTTGTCGCCTCCGCTGGCAGGCGGCTGCGGCGTGGCCGACGGCTTGGGTGGGCGCACCGGGCGGCCCGCCATGATGTCGGCGATCTGCTCGGCGTCGATGGTTTCCCATTCCATCAGGGCAGCTGTCATCGCCTCGACCTTGTCACGCCCATCGGTCAGGATTTTCTAGGCCCGGGCATACTGCTCATCCAGAATGCGACGGATTTCGGTATCGACCTTCTGCATGGTGGCCTCGCTCATGTTCTTGTGCGTGGTCACCGAGCGCCCGAGGAATACTTCACCCTCGTTTTCACCGTACACCATCGGACCCAGCGCATCCGACATGCCGTAGCGCGTCACCATGTCGCGGGCGATGCTGGTTGCCCGCTCGAAGT